>JBPCXM010000576.1:0-8970 GCA_051008535.1 Pseudomonadales bacterium
GGCTGAAAGAAAAAGCTGACCACCTCATCGCCGTTTTCTTCCACACGCCAGGTATCGAACACGACTTCCATCTCCATCCCTATGCTTAACTTTTCGGGGTCGTTTTCGGTCAGTCGGCCCTCTACCCTAACCCCACCCGGCAGCTCAACATAACCAACGCCGTAGGGCCGAAATGTTTCCGCAGTTTCATTGCTATGGTAAGGCTCCTTGGGCATGAACTGCTGTATCGTCCAGGTCCACAAAGTACCCTGCCTGGGCAGTTCTTCCAGAACCACATCCTGCCCACTGCAGGCCATACAGGATTCAGCGGCCGGAAAATTGGCAATACCGCAGGCTTTGCAGCGGCTGCCCAACAGAGCGGGCTTTTCTGCGGGCCAGGTAAACAGGCCTTCTGCGATGGGTCGCCGCGCGCTCATAACTTTCCTCCGAACAAGACACTGCTAAAAATCGATTCTAGCACTTCATTTTCAAATAAAACAGTACTACCTGTTTTATTAGGTTCAGCGGCCCATGAATAGCGTCGAAGCTGAAATGGCTTTCCAGGGCCTGTCAGAGCCCATTGAGAAATTTCAATAAAAGCAGTCAGACCCGATTGTTTTATGTGAGCTGATCTGGTAGCGTTTGATGTTTACGTCGAACCATAGGCACGCATACCGGGAGCTTCACATGACTATACTTATCGCCGGCACTGTCGATATTCCCACTGGGCAGCGCGAAAAGGCACTTGCCGCCACTGCGACACTAGTGGCGGATACCCGTTCCCAAAAAGGTTGCACTCATTACGTGTGGTCGGCGGACCCTACCTCAGACACGCGCGTTTATGTGTATGAATACTGGGAATCCACCGAGGATCTGGCCAATCATTTGGCCGGCCCTTATTACGCTCAGATGCTCGGCACGCTTGGCCAGTACGGCGTTGAGAACGCACAGGTCTCGAAATTCCGCGTCGACCTGGAGGAACCGGTCTACGACCCCGAGGGCCGCCCGCGGGCCGACTTTTTCAGCGTTTGATTCACAAACCCACCAGAGAGGCGTTCGCTCGTGGCAACCAGGAAAGTCAAAACCTACTGCCGTTTCTGCCATGCCTACTGTCCTATGGTGGCAACGGCTGAGGATAACCGACTGGTCGGCATAGCACCCGACCCGGACAACGAAATCTACGGCGGCTATACCTGCGTCAAGGGTCGTCAACTGATTGAGCAGATCTACCACCCGGAGCGACTGCAGCAACCGCTAAAAAGACAGGCGGACGGAAGCTTCGCAGCAATCGGCAGCCAGCAGGCTTTCGACGAAATTGCCGACAAGCTGAAGGCCATTTTGGCAGCACACGGACCACGCAGTATTGCCAGCTATAACGGCACCTACTCTTTCCAGAATTCAGCCTCCCACGCTGTAGCGCGGGCCTGGCACCAAGCCATTGGGTCTCCCTCCTATTACTCCAGTATCACCATCGACCAACCCGCCAAGGTGGCTATCGCCCCGGCACGCATGGGATGGTGGGATGCCGGTAACCACATGTGGAATGATTCCGATGTCGCCCTGATCATCGGCAATAACACCTTGGTCTCCCACTACTCGATACCGGGGGGTGTCCCCTCTTTCAACCCGTTCAATGCGCTACGTGAAGGCCGCAAGCGCGGCATGAAAGTGATTTGCATCGACCCACGGCGCTCCGAACTGGCTTCCCGTTCCGACCTGCATTTACAGGTAAAACCGGGCCAGGATGCCGTTCTGCTGGCCAGTATCATTCAGGTGATTCTTAGCGAGAAATTATACGACGCTGACTTCTGTACGCAGCACACGGAACACCTTGAAGAGCTGGACCAGGCCACTCGGCGCTTTACACCAGAGATTGCAGCCAAAGCGGTCGATATTCCAGTCGAGCAGATCTATCAGGCCGCACGGCTGTTTGGCAGCGGGCCCAAGGGTTCCGCGGTGACCGGCACCGGACCTGAAATGGGCCCCCACCCTAACCTGGTGCAACACCTTGTACTGGCCTTGAATGCCATCTGTGGCCGGCACTACCGGGAAGGCGAGCGCGTTCCCAATCCTGGCGTGCTCAACCCTGCATTACCGCGCCGCGCGCAGGCCAGTCCTCCCCGGCCCCAATGGCTGAAACAGGGAGCTCAAAGCCGGATAGCGGAGGATGTGTACGAAACGGTGGTGCTGTCACCTTACGGGCCTCAGGGTGAAATGCCCGCGGCCCTGATTTGCGACGAAATACTTACTCCGGGAGAAGGGCAGATAAAAGCGCTGATCTGCGTGGGTGGAAATCCGCTGCTGGCCTTTCCCGACCAGGAAAAGACCCATCGTGCATTGGCCGGCCTGGAGTTGCTGGTGTGCATCGATATAAAGATGGCCGCCACAGCGCAAATGGCGGACTACGTTCTGGCGCCCAAGATATGCCTGGAGCGGGAGGACGTGACCTTGCTCACTGATATTTGGCATGACCAACCCTATAGTCAGTATACGCGTACCGTCGTGGAGGCTGAAGGCGACCAGATTGAGGAGTGGGAATTCTTCTGGGAGATAAGCCGCCGCATGGGGCTGGAGCTGAGCATCAATGACAACCCGGTCGACATGCTGGAAAAACCCGCCAAATTCGATCTGTTAGAGAAAGTCACCCATGGGTCGCGCGTTCCATTGAAAGCGATCTACCAGAACGAAGGCGGGACCATCTACCCGGTGGAAGAGCTAATCGCCCTGCCCCCGGACCCGAACACCCAGGGCCGCCTGGAACTGTTTCCGTATGGGTTAGAAGACGAACTGGCTGCCGCCTGGACGGATTGCGGGGGCGAACCCGACCCGGATTTTCCCTACCTGTTGACCAGCCGCCGTATGCGATACACCTACAACTCTACCGGCCCGGAAATGAGTCTGCTAGGTAAAAAGAATCGCTACAACCCGGCCTATATACACCCCTCGGATCTGGCTTCACTGGGTGTTGCCGACGGCGAGTTGGTGAATGTGAGTTCACGCCACGGCAGTATCCCGGCGATCGTCGCCGCCAGCGATGACGTTAAGCCCGGTGTGGTGTCGATGTCGCACTGTTGGGGCGGCTCGCCCGATCCGGTCGATGGGACCGACGACAAAGTGCGGGAAATAGGTAGCAACACCAGCCGCCTCATCAACAATCGCGACCGAGCGGAAAAATTCTCCGCCATTCCGCGCCAGAGTGCGGTCGCCGTCCAGATAAGCAAAAGGGAGTTATGACCATGAGTGACAACAAGCCGTTCAGATTTTCCCTACAGTGCTTTAACACCGATTCTCCGGCCAGTTGGCGCAGCCTGATCAGCAAGACCGAGGATCTCGGCTATTCCACCTTTTTCCTGGCCGATCATTTCCTCAGCGAAGGTCCGGCACTGGCAAGCACTTACCATCCGCCGCAGATGCTGGGAGCCGTTCCCGCCATCGCCATGGCCCTGGAACAGACCACAACGTTGCGGGTGGGTTGTCGGGTGTTCTGTAACGACTATCGTCATCCGGTGATGCTCGCCAAGGAGGCCGCTACCATGGATTACCTGTCTGGCGGAAGGCTGGAGTTTGGTATCGGGGCGGGCTGGATTCGCAACGAGTATGAAGCAGTCAATCTGCCATTTGATGAGTTTCACCAGCGGTTTACTCGAATGGCGGAAACGGTGCAGGCATATAAGGCATTCATGAATGGCGAAGCGCTGGAATTGGAGGGCGAACATATCAAGTGGTCCGGGTTTCACGGCACGCCCTCGCCGGCACAACGCCCCCACCCTCCCCTGATGATCGGTGGCGGCAGCAAGAAGATCCTGGAATACGCGGGGCGCGAGGCCGATATTGTCAGCCTCAATTTCAACAACCGGGCCGGGATGCTGGGCCCGGACGGCATGAATTCAGGCTTGGCAGAAGCCACCACCAAAAAGGTCGAATGGATTCGTTCAGGTGCTGGTGAGCGGTTCGGCGCCGTTGAGTTGGAAATCGGCGCCTATAACACCATCATTACCGATCATCAGCTAGCCACCGCCACCGCCATCGGTGACGCGCTTGGCATGTCTGCGGAAGACATTGTCGCCCACCCCCATTGCCTGATCGGCAGCATTGATTTCGTTTGCGAGGAGCTGGAACGCCGGCGTGAGACCTACGGCATCTCCTATATCTGCGTGCTCGATGACGGGGAAAACAACATGGTGGAGGTGTTCGCACCAGTAGTAGAGCGTCTGGCTGGTAAATAAGTAGCCGGGAACAAGTTCTGCCGATTTATGGCCTATACCAGATCGGCGAGGTATAGGCTCGCTCTCGGGTAACGGTCGGAACCTCCGGCGCCAGTTCCAACTCAAAATAACTGGCGTCGTAGGCCGTCCAGCGTGGGGTGGGAATCTCAAGTACCCGCACGTAGTAAAACGCGCGCTCAGCAGGATCGAAATCCGGGTCGCGCCATACCGTGGCCAACTGCGCTGCGCCGAGTGCATTGCTGTAAGTGGCGCCTTTCACGGTACCCACTTCGGGTCTTGTATCCGCTGCTTGCGGGTGCTTGGCGATGACGGCATCATAAACCTTTTCACGGAGTTCTCCTTCAGCTGCCTGCCAACCCTTGACGATCTGGATCCGGTCAATGTTGGCGCCATCTGGATCCCGCGAAGCCATCACCATGAATCGCGGCGAATTTCTTTTGTTGGAGCCGCCTTCGTTGGCAGGCAACTCACTGCCCATGGGTACGCCCCTCTCGTAGCCGGTCGCGGCAAAATCCGATCGCCAGACATCCTTCCGCTCAAAATCCCAACCGCCAAACACGCGTACGGCGATCCGTGACCCTGTTGTGGCGTACGTTTCGCGGCGTTTTAACGCGGCAAAAATCGATTCACGGGTGTTCTCATGGGCCCATACCGCCGCGTACCCCGAGGATGCCAGACGCCAGTTCGGCCATAAAACGCCAGCCATGTTGCTGCCGCTGCGCTCAGCGCTCGGCTCAGAATCGGGAAACTTACCAAAGAAGTTACTCTCGTCGGGATCGGCAAAGCCGGTGTGGATGTCGGTGCTGCCGATCAAGCCAAACTGGAAGGGGTTGACTCCGAACTGCTGGTCATAAGCCAGACCCTGTTTGAGCGCTGAGCGAGCGTACTCGTGCTTTAGCATGCCCGGTTCTTTTTTAGCACTGCGATCCAGATTACCCTCGTCCCAGGTTTCGTAGTCGGCGAAGGGATCATCCGGCGACAGTCGCGGGTGAGCCTCGCCGTCGCCCTTGACCTGGGTCACCTCATAAATTGGCTCCCAACGCGACCGCCGTTTCGCATAATCTGAATTCAGGGGCTCCCCCGCCAGCGTAGTCTTAGCAAACATCAGCCCGTTACTGAGATTGCCGTTATGAGCAATGGCCAGCACCTGACCTTTGTATTGTTTTTCGTAGCCCGCAAGGAATCGCCACAAGTCCTCGGGGTCATCGCTGTCCAATGCAGAGAATGGAGTGATCCGGCTCACTTTTTCCGCCGAGTCTTTAAAAATCACTACCCGGTGGAGATTGTTACCGCCGGGCGCTGATGTCCATTCATAGGCGTTGAAAGTAGTGAAGATGCCGGGTTTGTAAAAGCTGTCATTCATACGGGTGATTTCCGCCCAGACCCTGTTTTTGACCGACGCTGGCAGGCGTGGCGGATTGTCACTGCCCAGGGCTTCGACGAAGTCCAGCGCTAGGTTGCGATAATCGCCAGCCTGAATATACTCGTGCCAGCGCGAGCCTAAGTCGGTAGCCAACAGGTCGGGATCAGACTGCATAAGGCGTGGAAAGGTACCCAGATACTCGGCATGATCACTGACCACCAGAAAGTCCATGGGCTTGCGAATTTTCACCGGCATACCGTTGTGGGCCGTTAGGGTCTCACCTAAGGCATAGCGGTAGGCCAGTTCCGGCGACTGGCTGCGATTGCCGAAGCCGAAAGAATCCGCCGAGTTATTGCTGTGCGAATGGGTATCGCCAAACAGCACACGTTGCGGATACTGTTGTGCAACCGCTGGGGAATAGGCGGCGGACTGATCTGCAGCAACGCAGTTTAGCGACCCCATTAACGCCATCAGTATAAGCAGGTAAGAGGTTTTGATCATAGTATGCATTCCTAACGTAACTATCGTGGCGCAAGATGTGAGCTGCTTTGTCAATCGAATATATAAGGGCTTAACTAAGCAATGTGAACTCCAGTCGGCCATCGATAGGTTCATCCACACTGACTTTCGCACCCGAAGGTTCTTTGTCCAGCATCTGTTGTGGAGTAGCAATGTTTTCCTTTGCAGTAACGGCGACAAAGCGCTCGCCCGCATGGGTGTCAGCGAGGATAATCGCGTGACCTGAACCATCGCGATCAAAGTGAATGGTGTAACTCGCAATGGTACCCTCGCCTGGATTTTCACAGATGTTTCTGGCGTCGGCTTCTCCGATCTCCACCGTGGTATCCACGCGTGACCAATCGACATTGGACGGTTGGCAGGAATAAATGCCGACTGCGTGCTTGGACAATACGCCACCATTGCAAGTCACCATATGAAAACCCTGCGGATTAAGCCGGGCGTGCCGCACGGCTTCGGCGAGTGCATGCATGCTGTAATTGTTGCCCGCCCCACCAAAATAAGGCAGACCACCGGTAGTGGTCAGCGCGCGGCTGCCGTCCAGGGGCAAGCCCAGATGACCGGCCACAGCCGTCACAGCACAGGGAAAACAGCTGTAAACATCAATCGTGTTAACCGCATCCACCGAAAGCCCGGCGATATCCAGGGCCCGGTCCGCAACCTGCTCAGCCACCGGCGAGCGCGCGGGGTCCGGCCTGCGGCTGACTTCCAGTTCCTGCCCTTTCGCCAGGCCATGCAGGTAAACCCAGTTCGACTCGGGTATGCCCAGCGCGCGCGCCTTCGCAATACTGCACAGCAGCAAGGCGGCCCCCTGGTTTACTCCGTCTTGAGCAATCATGCGCTTGGTATAAAGGTGGGTCATCGGTGCCGCAGCGAGAATATTCTCGGCCGTTTGTTGCCCATTAAACTGGGCGTAGGGGTTGTCCGCAGCCACCGCACTTAATGAGGCGAGCAAGCGCGCTGTGGATTGCCGATGTTGCTCAATGCTGTGGCCAGCTTTGTGTCGCTGTGCCTGTTCGATCAGCGAGTAATAATAGGCGACGTTGTGCAGGCCATTTTGCAGCTCCTGCGTGGTCGCCACCGACGGCCCCACACCCCGATCATCCAGCGGTTCGGCAAAACTCTGGTTCCAGTCCAGCGTCCTTTGCTCGCGCTCAGCATAACGCTGGTTTTTCAGGGCTTCTGCGCCAGCGAGCAACACTACATCGCGATCACCGTTGGCAATGTCAGCAGCGAATTCAATAAGGTGCGACTGAGGTTGATCGCCTCCGACCTCCGTGTAGATGCGATGTTGCGGTGTTGCGCCGAGATGCTGCGCCACAGATTGCGGCGGATTATCGCTGCGCCCCCACTTGCAGGCCCAAAGCTTTCCCGTGTCTGAGAACAGCCGGGTGACACAGATGGTATCGATGGCGCGCGCTACTTCAGAGCCACCGCAATCTGCGAGCGCCATAGCAGCCGCTTGGCCGGCGAGCGCCATCGGTGAAGCGTCGCCGGCCTCGCGCTCGACAACCTGCCCCCAGCCAACCAGGATCGGAGTCCAATCTAACGCTTTGTGTTGCGAAACACTCACAACACCAACTCGGCGACATCTCGTAATTGCTGCTTTTCAGTGGTCGATACCAATAAGGTGGTCACGCGGGAGTCCCGCCAAGCTTGCAATCGATCCTTAATTCGCTCCTTTGAACCAACCAGGGCCAGCGAATCAGCAAACTCATCTGGTATGACCTGAACAGCTTCTTCGCGCTTGCCTTCTAAAAATAGCTGCTGAATTTTTTCGGCCTCAGCCTCGTACCCCATACGACAAAACAAGTCTTTATGAAAATTGGTATTCTTGGCGCCCATACCACCGACATATAAGCTGATGAACTGCTTAACAACCAACAGGCCCGCGTCCATATCATCGGTGATATTGACCAAGACCATCTGACTGATTTCGAAATCAGGACTGGCATTCGTTAACGAATCTGCGTATACACTCTCATCGTAAGGGTTGTAAAACAGGGGCAGCCAGCCATCGGCGATTTCAGTACTGAGGGCAATATTCTTTGGTCCTTCAGCCCCCATAAAAATAGGTATGTCACTGCGCAAGGGGTGCACCATCGGCTTCAGCGGCTTACCAAGACCCATTCCATCTGCCCCACCATAGGGCAGAGGATAATGCGGACCATCGCTGGTGACCGGCGCCTCGCGAGCAAAAGCCTGGCGCACGATATCGATGTACTCCCGGGTTCTCGCCAAAGGCTTCGGAAATGGACGACCGTACCAGCCCTCCACTACTTGTGGCCCAGAGACACCTAGACCGAGAATAAGGCGGCCGTTGGACAACAGGTCCAGGCTCAAGGCATGCATAGCGCAGCTCGTTGGAGTGCGAGCCGACAACTGCACGACGGCAGTGCCCAATTTGATCTTCTCAGTTTGCGCGCCGATCCAGCACAGCGGAGTGAATGCATCATTGCCCCAAGATTCTGCCGACCACACGGAATCGTAACCCAGCTGCTCCGCCTCCTGCGCCATCTCAACGAAATTAGGTTGCGGGCCAGCACCCCAATAGCCTTGGGCCAAACCCAGTTTCAAATCGCTCATGGTGATCTCCGCTTATTACTAGTAAGTTAATGAGTTCTTTTCACCTGAAACCATCGGCGCTGTGCACAGCTCCTGCGGTGGGTAGCGCTTTACATCTGGCCTAAAATGGGGCAGAAGTGTTGGATCCAGGGTCAATTGGGCTTTCGTATTCTAACTCAACATGATTCAAAATAAAACCGGATGGCCGGTCTATAATATTGGTAATAGGTCTTCGAATCTCAATTGGACGATCATGCTGTCCACCACAAAACCGTCCAATTGAGATTCAAAGACCAGAAATGGCGCGATATATAATTC
>JBPCXM010000577.1:0-4429 GCA_051008535.1 Pseudomonadales bacterium
GCTGTTACCTGATCTTCATTAGTGACGTCGCAGTGCTGGTAAACGGCTTCGCCACCCGCGCGCTTGATTTCCTCGACGACGGCCTCGCCGTTAGCGTCGTTAACATCCGATACTACGATTTTGGCTCCGCTGCTGGCAGCGAGTTTGGCTGTGCCCGCGCCGATGCCCGCGCCAGCCCCTGTGATCACAAACCGTAAGCCTGCAACACTCATTGTTTGACTCCGAGCCGTATCTTCGAGGCATTCTAGGGCTGTTTTGAATAATATTCAAGACTAGGTTATGGTAGCGAACATTGATTTACCTCATATCAAGATGAACCATTCAGAGAGGACGAGCTATGTGCTGGACAAATAGCTTACGATGTCTCGGGTTCTTGCTGGTGATGGCGTCACTTTACGCAGGGGCCGCCACGGATGTATCACTGAAGACACAGGCTGAGGCGGGCAAGCGACAATACGACCGCCATTGTGCTGATTGCCACCGACCAAGTCTGCGCGGTTCCGCTCATGGACCAGAGCTCGCGGGTCAAGAGTTCCTGGGTGTATGGGGCTCGCGCAGCACCGAGGATTTATTCCTACTCATCAAGAACACTATGCCACCAGGTGACAATGCTGACCTGGCCGACGCCGACTATCTCGATGTGGTTGCATATATTGTTCAAGCCAATGGCGGCGTCGCCGGCTCCGCCGCCTTAAGTTTCGAGGCACCGAGGACAATCGCTAGCGGTGAGTTAGCCGCCAGTAGCCCATCCGCTTGGCAGTCCTTTCAATCTCCCGACACGATTGATGTAGGCACTGAGCGGGTGTCTGGGTTTGTCAACCAGCTTGCCAGTGAATTTACTCCAGTAAGCAAGAAAACGCTGGCGCAGCCCCCGGGGGAAGATTGGCTGAGCTGGAGGCGGACGCTTGATGGGCAGGGCTACAGCCCGCTGGCACAAATAAATCGTAGTAACGTGCATGAGCTGAAATTGGCCTGGGCAATTACGATGCACGAGGGTAGTAATCAGGCCACGCCGCTGGTGCGCAATGGCATTATGTTCCTCGCTCACCCCGGTAACATAGTGCAGGCTCTCGATGCCGCCAGTGGCGAACTTATCTGGGAATACAGACACCGTTTCCCCGCAGAAGCGAAAACGCTGGGCGGACCCACGCGTAATATTGCCCTGTATAAAAACAAAATCTTTATGGCGACCTACGATGCAGCACTGATAGCACTCGATGCGATCACCGGAGAGTTGCGCTGGAAAACGGTTAAAGCGGATTTTACTGATGGTTATACCCACACCAGCGGACCAATAATTGCCAATGGCGTGGTGATTAGCGGCATCAACGGTTGTGAGCGCTTGATCGCCGCCGGTTGTTTTATAACCGGCCACGATGCCGATACCGGCAAAGAGTTGTGGCGTACGTCTACCATTGCACAAGGAGATGATCCTAATGGCGACAGCTGGGCGGGAATGCCACCGGTGTTACGTGGTGGCGGTGATACTTGGATTCCCGGAAGCTATGATCCCGAACTGAATCTGTTTTATATCGGTACTTCCCAGGCCAAACCCTGGGTTGCAGCCAGTCGTGGCATGACGCCACGAGACAAGGCGCTGTACACCAATTCCACGCTGGCGCTAAATCCGGATAACGGTGAAATAGTCTGGTATTACCAGCATATCGGTGGTGAGACCATCGATATGGAAGTGGGATTTGAGAGGGTATTGATCGATGCAGAAGATCGACAACTGCTCGCCACTGTGGGTAAGGATGGAATTCTCTGGAAGCTGGATCGCGCGACAGGTAAATTCGTGGATTTTGTCGAAACGATTCAGCAGAATATTTTTGCGAAAGTCGACAACAGCAAAGGTGAGGTTCGTTACCGGCAGGATATTATCGATGCCAAAATCGGTGAACCGGTATCGGCATGCCCCGGTATTTACGGTGGGCACAACTGGCAGGCCAGCGCCTACAGCCCAAAGATCAATGCTTTAATCGTACCCTTGCACCAACTGTGCTCAGAGATGGTCGGCCGCAAGGTCGAACTCGCCGAGGGGGGAGGTGGCTACGGCGGAGATTCCCGCACCTTCGAAATGCCAGGTAGCGACGGCATGTTAGGCAAGTTAGTCGCTTATGACCTCGACGGTATGTCTGAGTTATGGAGCTTCCAGCAGCGCGCGATGCTTATGACAGGGGTGTTGACCACCGGCGGCGGCTTGGCATTTGTGGGCGATCTGGACCGCTACTTCAAGGCCTTTGAAGTTAGCTCCGGCAAGTTGCTGTGGCAGACGAGATTGGCTGCTAGCTTGCACGGCTTTCCGATTAGCTACAGCGCCAAAGGCAAACAATATGTGGCAGTGCCGACCGGGCTTGGTGTATTCAGGGCGTTAACGGCGATCGTGAGCCCGGACATCTACCAGCCTCAGGGCGGCAATGCGTTGTATGTGTTTGAATTGATAGACTCCACCGAAAAGACGTCTGAGTAGCCATATTATTGCTGAAAATAATCGGCCTGCAGTGTTGACAAACAACCGAGAATTATTCATGGTAGCCTGCAACTTGAACTTTATTCAAGTTCAAGTTGGTTGTGTCATTGGCTCTAAAAATCGGCGGTTAGTCCCCGCTTACCAAAATAGAGAGGGTTGTAAGATGTCAAACAGACAGTGGGTAAGTATCGGTGTGGCGCTCTCCGTGGGTGCAGGTGTGGCGTTTACGGCGCCCGAAGTTATCGCTCAAGGCGGGTACGAACTAGAAGAAGTTGTTGTTACTGCGCGCAAGCGGAAGGAGAACCTGCAAAATGTTGGGCTTTCCGTCAGTGCGTTGAGTAAAACTGAAATAGCGCGTAGCTTCGCCAGAGATATCAAAGATCTGGCTAGAATGTCGCCTAACCTGATCATTGATGATACTTCACAGGGCCCCGGGGGCAACGCGGCAATATACATCCGTGGTATTGGAGTGGCCGATGTAGAGAAAAACTTTGAACCCGCAGTTGGCGTAACTCTTGATGGGCTCTTTATAGGTGCTAACAGCGGAGCGATTTTGAGGAGTATTGACCTGGCGTCTGTGGAAGTATTGCGCGGCCCTCAAGGCACGCTGTTTGGTCGTAACACTATCGGTGGAACGATTAATGTAGAGAGAACAAGGCCTACCGGTGAGTTGGGCGGCAAAATTCGCGCTGGTTACGGTGATTATGATACTTACTACCTCGACGGGGTTGTCAATTTTGGCGTGACCGATAATCTGGCGGTAAAGCTGAGCGCCGCGAAGAATGAACAGCAGGAAGGCTACTTTACCAACACAAATACGGGTGATGATAATGGCCAGGTGGATTACCAGTCTTACGGCATCAATTTACTGTTCAATGCGAGTGAAAGCCTGGAGTTTGAATACACCTATCAGGACGAGGAAACGGATCAGGATACACCACCGCTGTTAAATGCTGCGCAACCGGATACTCTGTTTTGTGATTCCTTCGGATTGTGCGCTGAATCTGTGAGTACGCCGAGTTCGGGAGACAGGTTTGATGTTAATACGCAATTTTTTTTGCCGACGACTGCTTCTTCATCACCCGATGAAATCGTGACCTCGCCGATAGCCGATTTGGTCCCGACAGATCCGGATGCCACTTTCGATGCTGAAACTCATATCTTTGAGACAAGATGGGTTATCAACGAGAATCTGCAATTGAATTATATCTATGGCAGTTTTGAAACAGAGGAGACTATTGTCTCTAACTGGACTGCAGAAGCCGTTATGCTGTTTGGAACAGATCGCCCCGCAGAATATGAGCAGGAAAGTCACGAACTGAGGTTAACCTATGACGCGGGTGACGCGTTGAAGTTTGTTGTTGGTGGCTACGTATGGGAATCGGAATACGATATTCGATTGCGTAGCTGGATCACTTTTTCTGTACCGGATACCGTTCTGGACATACCGCAAAACACACACCAGGAAACGGATTCTGTGGCGCTGTTTTTCGAAGGAGATTACGCGCTGAACGATACCTGGAGCCTAACGTTGGGTGGGCGTTACACCGAAGACGAGAAGGAATCTCAGCAAACAGGCAATTTATCGACAGCACCAAACCATCCCAGTGAGACATGGGACGAGTTTACGCCCAAGGTCGGTGTGCGTTACCAGATGAATGACGACGCCATGCTCTATGCCACTTACTCCAAAGGCTATCGCAGCGGCGGCTTCAACGGACGGGTCGATGAGCAAGATTCCGCCAGGATACCTTATGACCCGGAGATTGTAGACAGCTATGAACTGGGCTTTAAAAGCGAGTGGCCGGACAAGGGGCTGCGATTGAATGGCACCATTTTCTATATGGACTATCAGGACAAGCAGGAAGAGATAGGATTACCCTCTGATGGTGCCACGGGCCAGAGGATTACGGTTTTTAACGCCGCTGATGCAACCATGCAAGGTGTAGAACTTGAACT
>JBPCXM010000578.1:0-20404 GCA_051008535.1 Pseudomonadales bacterium
GCAAGCACCACTGCCGCAGCACCTTCAATCAGAAGATGTTGTGTAGCCAGGAAACTTTTTAAGGCGGCTTTGATTTCGTCTTCGCTGACGAGCACGAAATCATCCACCAGCTGCTGACACAGCTCAAAAGTCACAGCGTTTTCCTCTACCCCGCCGGCAGTGCCATCGGAAAAAGTCGGCTTCGAAGCCAGGTCAAGAATCTCACCTGCTTTAAGTGATTCAATCATCACCGCAGAATTTGCCGGCGAGCAAGCGATAACTTGCACATCTGGATTGACGTTTTTCAGTGCTGCGGCGGTACCGGAGATTAGCCCACCGCCACCTACCGCGATAAAGACAGCATCCAGGTCAGCACACTGCTTGGTCAATTCCACCCCTACACTACCCTGCCCTGCCACAACATCAAGATCATTGTAAGGTGATATGTAAGGCATGCCGTTTTCGACGGCATAAGTTCTGGCGTAACGCTCCGTAATAACACCATCGTCACCGTGCAAACGAACCTCGGCACCCAAACGTTTTATGGCCTCAATTTTGGTCGTGGAAGCCTGCTCTGGCGCAAAAACAAGCACCCGTACACCAAGTTTCTGTGCCGCATAGGCCGTCGCGGCACCATGGTTTCCTGAGGACGCGGTCACAACGCCGTGCGCCTTATCTGCATCATTCAATGACAACAGTTTGTTCGTTGCACCACGTAGTTTAAACGAGCCGGTATACTGCAAGTTCTCAAGTTTCAGGAAAACTTGTGTATCGCCATCTCCTAAAACCAGGGAAGGTTCGAGCGGCGTTTCTTTGACGTATGGACGAATGCGATTTTCAGCCGCAATGATGTTTTGCGCCAAGCAAGAGATGTTATTCAAGGTATTCATACCACTCCCGCAGAGAGTTAACACAAGCGATTTCCGGACGATCAGACATATCTTAGGGTCACACAAGCATACAGGCCATGTTGTTAACTCGCTAGTATATATCCCGTCGCGTAAAGAGATGCGTACGAAGCAAACGGCTTTTAGTCGTTTGCATTCTTAAACCATATTAACGAGTATTCAACACGGAGAACACAATGAAACGTTTTATGATTGCCATGTTATTGACTTTCAGCAGCTTAAATTTATTCGCAGGTGTTGATACCGGCACCGACGACAATGACGTCGTTCTCGCCGGTCATGATACAGTGGCTTACCATACCGAAGGCAAACCGGTACTCGGCAAGCCCGATATCACTGCGGTTTATAATGGCGCCATTTATCGATTTAGCAGCACAAAAAATCGTAATAACTTCGTAGCAAACCCCGCAAAGTACGCACCAGCCTACGGTGGCTACTGCGCGCTCGGTACATCTTTAGGGAAAAAATTTCAGGTCGATGGCAAGGCGTTCGAGGTGGTCGATGGTCAACTGTATGTCAATAAGAATCTTAAAGTATACAAGAGCTGGAAAAAAGACATTCCCGGCAACCTGAAAAAATCGGAAGCAAATTGGCCGAAAATTCGTGATATCGCTGCCAACGAGTTGTAGTTCATAAGCCCTGCATGAGATGCGCCGCTAAGTTAGTGGCGCAAACTTGCTGTTTGCGAAACTTCCTATAAGCGCTGCTGCCAGCACAAACAAATTGGATCTGGTGTAAATTTGGCATGCTAGAATGGCAGCCATTGTCAGATCCAAATATCGGAATTATAAAATGAGAAGAAAGCTTGTATCATCACTGCTTACTCTTACATTATTGTATTTTTCAGCGCTGAGTACTGCCGAATCGCTGCGTAGTGATATTGCTGCTGACTACGAGGCGAATCTGCAGCAGTTGTTCCTGCACTTCCATGCGAACCCTGAGCTGTCGAATCGGGAGTTCAAAACAGCCAAGCGCATGGCGCAAGAGATCCGTGCGTTCGGCTATGAAGTCACTGAGAGAGTTGGCGGCACTGGCATTGTGGCTGTGTTGAAGAATGGCGCCGGTCCTGTAGTGATGTTACGTGCAGACATGGATGGTTTGCCGGTAGAAGAACGGTCCGGGCTACCCTACGCTTCGACAGCACGGCAGGAAGACATCACCGGTATAGAACAACCTGTGATGCATGCCTGCGGTCACGACGTGCACGTCACTGCGTTGATTGGAGCAGCCAGACAGCTCGCGGCGCGCAAAGAGCAATGGTCCGGTACCTTGGTGCTTATTGGCCAGCCGGCCGAAGAGCGAATCTCTGGCGCAAGAGCAATGCTGGAAGACGGATTGTATAAGCGCTTTCCAAAGCCTGACTATGCGCTCGCCTTTCACGTCGCCGCCGAGCTTCCTTCAGGCAAAATCGAAGTACCGCTGGGCATCGCTTACTCGAGTGCCGACTCGGTCGACATTATCGTACACGGCGTGGGTGCGCATGGCGCATCACCGCACCAAGGCATCGACCCGGTACTGGTCGCGTCACAGATAGTCGTTACCTTGCAGTCAGTTGTCAGCAGAACGATTGCACCACTGCAGCCAGGTGTCATCACGGTCGGCGCGATTCACGGCGGCACAAAGCACAATATCATCGGTAACCGCGTGGAGATGCAACTGACCGTGCGCTCCGACGATGTGGAAACCAGAAAACTTTTGCTAGACGGTATCGATCGCGTTGCCGACGGTGTTGCTCGCTCGCTGGGAGTGCCAGAAGACAAACTACCTGAGGTAGTCCGGTCTAAAACCGAGTCGACGCCGCCAACGATCAATGACGAAGAAACGGCAGGCGTGATCAATGCTGCGTTTATCAAAAATATGGGCGAGGAGTATATGACAACGAAGCCGCGTACAAGCATGGGCGCGGAGGACTTCGCCTACTTCGTCGAAGCCAGTCGTCATGTTAAGGGAGTTTATTTTGCCGTCGGTGGCACTGCGGAAGATGAGGTTGATCAAGCACCATCTCATCATTCTCCCTTGTTCAAGATTGAACCCGAGCCTAGTATTAAAACCGGGGTGGAGGCCATGGTGATTGGCGCGATGACATTGATGCCGCAGTAATCCTGCGCGCTGTAGGCGCGTTTCGGTTTCGAATATTGCGCACCGTTCGGTGGTTATCGGGAGGACCCGTTTAGTGTGTTTATGACACTTGCTTTTGTAGTTCCACGCTAACACTAGTTCGGTGACTGAAAACCTCCTATCTCCTTTGCCAACAGACGGCTAAATTCAATCGTTAGGTAATCGTTATACTCCGCACCCACGGCCTGAACACCAATCGGCAAGCCTGCGTCAGACAAGCCGCTGGGAAATACCGTGCTGGGTAAATAAGGTGCTGTAATCAGCCCTGACCAAAATACTTGCCTGAAGTAGTGCTGCGGCTCGCCGTTCACAGCGATCTTGCGGTCAGACATTTTGCTGTGATCATGCACGAAGGCCGTTGTGGCCATTTGCGGGCAGAGTAGAATATCCCAGTTACCGAAAAACGCCTGCCAGGCGTAGCGCAATTTTTCGCGGTGGTTATTAGCGCGTAACCAGTCACGGTGCTGCATAACCATAGCGCGCAGCATCACCGCATGGTCAGACTTATCCTCGTCGCTCAACTCAGCCACGGCAGCTTGAACGCCAATAAGAGTTTCCTTGTCGGCGGAGGCACTCATTATAGAATGTAGCAGACGCAGGTAAGAGTTGTGTGAGCGTTGCAAGTCTATCTCGGGTCGAGCTTGCCTTGACACGGTAGCGCCGTGTTTTTCCAGCAGTTCGGCCAGCGAATTGACTCTGTTTTCAATTTCAGCATCGACCGGGCACATGCTGTCGGTTGCCCAGATTGCTACGCGGAAATCGCCAAGCCGCGTCTTTTGTGGCCGTGGCAGGTTAAGTTGCCACCCTGCACTACTCAAAGGCTCGGGCCCGGCGATAATGTCCATTGCCAGTGCTAAGTCTTTGGCGCTGCGAGCCATCGGTCCACACACGGCAATATCGGGCGACGCAAGTGAGCCGGGCAAAGCATGCCCTTGTGGCGGCACAACACACCAGGTCGGTTTATGCCCATATACACCGCAAAAATGTGCAGGATTGCGAATGGAACCGCCGATATCCGAACCGCTTTCCAGCCCCGTCAACCCAGCTGCCAGCGCGGCGGCGGAGCCACCGGACGAGCCACCTGGCGTTCTCGTCAAGTCCCACGGATTCTTGGTGGTGCCGTAAACATTGTTGTAACTTTGAAAGTCACCAAGATGCAGCGGCACATTGGTTTTGCCGAGAAAGAGCGCGCCGGCTGCCTTGTACCGTTTGACTATTTCGGCGTCGTCGGTGGCGGGAATATTCTTGTATTCCGGGATTCCCCACGTGGTCGGCAGACCGGCGATGTTGTAGGACTCCTTGATGCTCATCGGCAGACCGTGTAGCGGCCCGTGCGTGTATTCAGGTTTATTGTCTGCAGCGCGTGCCGTTTCTCGCGCGCGATCAAAATCACGCACAATCAGTGCATTAATGTCGCCATCCAAACGTTCAATTCGGTCAATAAAGTAGTCGCATAGCTCAAGCGAACCGATTTCTTTACGTTTTAGTTGTGCGACTAGCTCTGTGGCACTTGAGTAAGCACATTCGGTCATTGCGATACCTGGACGGAATTGATGGCAGAGATAGAATATACGTTTCAGTCAGCAAGCTTGCAATGGAGGGCCGCTAACGCCGGGCAGACCACTAGTAGGGCAGTGCAGTATAAACAGTGCCTTCTCGCAGTATAGTATCAGCCGGATCTGCATTAAAGAAAGCAATTGGCACTTGCGGACAACGTCCGAGTCTGGATGTTCGCGTTTCGGGGTTAAAGCAATCGTCGGCAAGTTTTTGCACGAAAAAGTGCAAGTGCGGATAATCCGACTGCCCAGTATTGCCACTGTAGGCGATTAGATCACCGCGCGAGACAATATCATTTACTTGTACATGCACACCTTGAAAAGTCAAATGCGCATAGTGGGAAATAAACCCACCGTCATGTTTTATAACAACGTAGTTGGCTTGCTTAAAAGCACGGTCAACATTGTCTTTAAATCGCTCAACAATTAAAACTACTCGTCCGTCGGCCGCCGCGTGAATTGGCGTTCCTATAGGCATTTTGAAGTCAAAAGCCATGTGCTGATTTTCTGATAATTTGTGCGAATATAGCGTGCAATTTCCCTGCGTGAGCCGGAAACTTTCGCCTGGCCGCCAAGGTAGGACAAAGCGAGATTTTAGAGGGGCTGGGTATTTGTTAGCGAATTGGTTGACACACGCAGGGTCATCCTTGTTTCCATAAAGAGAACACGATCGAACGAATAATAAAGAGACTATAGCAAGGAGGATGATATTTCTATTGGTCGCCCACTGCATATTAAGGTACTGATGACTGCATCACGCATGTTCGTTGTATCTATTTTGACTGTTTTTATAAGCCAGTACAATCGTAGCCGCGCGCGCGAAAATATCAACTATTGTTCCGCCACCGAATTTGCCAGCAACTGCTCTTGTAGCAATCTCAAGTTAGCCGAATAAAATTTCGACGATCTGTCAAGCCGACCGGCTTTTTCAAAGTCTTGTCTTGCGCCCACGAAATCATCCGACATAGCGCGCAGCACCCCACGATTCGAATAGGCCTTGGCAAGATCGTCGCTGATCAAATCGCCAATCTGACCTTCCACCTGTTGTTTGTTTGCCAGTGCTGCATTAACCGCACGCTGACATGAGAGCCGGGCACGTGCGAAGTCATTCAACATGGTATAACTCACACACAAATTCAATTCCGCAGCCGCTGTCCAATTCGAATCTTTGCGCAATGATCTGGCAATTGCGACGCCCTTCACGTAATTGCTAGCCAACAATGCACTACTACCCGGTCCATTGGGAGATATGGACATAAAGTAAGTCATGCCATCGTCGTCATGCGCGGCATGTGCCACTAATGACATCACTATTAAGCAAGCGCTTGCACAGCGCAGCAGTTGAATGAGTTTGCCGCACATAACTCATGCCTCTAAAGTTTATTTTTCGGTGAATTCGCAGCGTGTGAGAACTAGCCAGCAAACGGCGACACAATGCTGTTATAGCTGCATATTAGACATACAAATGCGCAGAAACAATAACCTGGAACGGTTAGTACTTATGTATTAGCGCGTGAGTTTTAGACGGATAATCAGTCGCTTACTTCACAGCACGGCAAGCACTGATGCAGCCAGATAATCGATATTACCCGAATTAACTCCCGCCACATTGATGCGCGTGGAGTCGACCATATAAATACCGTACTGTTCACGCAATTGCTGTACCTGTTCAGGTTTGATTCCCAGAAAAGAAAACATGCCACGCTGTTGCTCGATAAAGTCGAAGTTCACGCCCACGTTATTGGTATTTAATTTTTTCACCAGCAAGCTGCGCATACCGTTGATACGGTCGCGCATCTCCGTCAACTCCTCCTCCCATAAGGCTCGTAGTTCTTCGGATTCGAGTATCGCCCCGGCAATCAAGGCACCATGCGCCGGTGGCATAGAGTAAATCTGCCGTGCCGCATGGGCCGCTTGGCTCTGTGTTCTCTCGGCCTGGCTCGCTTGCGCCGCAACAAACATAATTGCCCCGGTGCGCTCGCGATACAAGCCGAAGTTCTTCGAGCATGAGCTTGCCACTAGCAATTCCGGCAGTTTGGCTGCCATCCAACGAATACCCAGGGCATCTTCCTGCAAACCCTGCCCTAAACCTTGATAAGCAATATCGATAAATGGAGTAAAGCCGATATGGGCAGCCAATGCGGCAACTTCATGCCATTGTTCAGGGGTCAAATCGGCGCCGGAAGGATTATGGCAACAGCCATGCAATAACACGACATCATTTGCCTTCGCTTGCTGTAACGCAGTAAGCATGGCATCGAAATCTATCCGGTGAGCGGCCCGGTCATAATAAGGATATTCCTTAAACTCCAGACCAGTACCGCCAATGAGAGGAATGTGATTGGGCCAGGTCGGGCTGCTAACCCAAACACGAGCGTCGGGACGACTGCGCTTGATTACCTCGGCGCCGATTCGCAAGGCCCCGCAGCCGCCAGGAGTTTGCACACTGCGCACACGTTGTCCGGTGACGGCATCGTGGTCCGCGCCGAATAGCAAGTCAACAATGGTACGGTTAAACGTAGGGTCGCCCATCTGCGGCAAATAGGCTTTGGTGTCTTCACTTGCTTCAATGCGACGCTCTGCTTCCTTCACTGCACGCAATACCGGCGTCGCGCCTGCATCGTTGCGGTAGACGCCGACTCCCAGATCGACTTTATTCGGATTGGGGTCTGCCCTGAATGCAGTCATTAGCCCAAGGATGGGGTCTGCGGGAAGGTTTTGTAAATCTTCAAACATAGCTTAACTCTTCTCAACTCACTTCTAACTTGCGTGTTTGTTAGCTAGGCCGCCTCGACGATATTAACCGTGCTGGCTGGACTGCGAAATTCCACCAGCAGTTCATTGCTGCGCTGCTGCGCTTGGGCGATCGACTCGTCTTTCACCGGGCCATAGCCTCGAACCTGGTCGGGTACGCCAGCAATTGTAACCGCAATCGCATGATTTTGCTGGTTGAGGCTTGGTAGTATTTCGCCCAAGGTTCGCTCGTATGCTGCAATCAGTCCGCGTTCTGTTTTACGCTCTTGCGACTGGCCAAACGGGTCAAAACGTTTGCCGCGAATCACTTTGCCCTTGGCAAGTAACTTAAATAACGGCAGCATCCACGGACCCAAAGTGATCTTTTTCGGTCGACCCAGATGGTCTTTTTTGCGCGCCAGCAACGGCGGCGCCATATTGAAAGTCAGCCGGTAGTCGCCGCTAAATGTTTCCTGAAGTTTATTTGTGAAGGTGCCCTCAGTATACAATCTTGCGACTTCGTACTCATCTTTATACGCCATGAGTTTGAAGAGGTATTTCGCAACCGCTGTAGTCAACGGCTTGTCATCAATTCCCAGCTGGCTTTCCGCCTCGCTAACACGGTGAACGAATGATTCATAACGTTTGGCATACGCCGCATCCTGATACTCTGTCAAGAAAGCGCAGCGGCGAGCCACAAGATGCTCAATATCGATATTTGGCGGTGCATCGGCGGTCTGCTGTAAGCCGCTGTGGAGAATCACATAATCCAATTTCCCGGCTGCAAGACGACCCCAATCGAAGGCCTGTTTGTTTTGCTCAACGGCCACGCCATTGAGTTCGATGGCACGCAACAAGGCAGCAAGAGATAGCGGCACCAATCCCTTTTGCCAGGCATTACCAAGTAAAAACACATTCGAATACACCGAATGACCCATAAGGTTTTCTGCGATGGTATTGGCCGCAATGGTTTCTACTCGGTCCACACCAACTGCCTGCTGCAGCAGCGCGATGCGTTGTTCGGTGGCCATATCGGCATTACGGTCCAATACGAAATCGCCACTCGGTATTTCCGCCGCATTGACAATGACCTGAGTGTGGCCATGGCGCAATACCTTGATCGCGCGCGGGTCAGTGCCAACGACAATATCGCAGGCGATCACCGTATCGGCCATGCCGTGATCAATTCGCACCTGGTTTAATACTGCCGGCGATTGGCCAAGCCGAACATAGCTTAGAACGCTACCGCCCTTCTGCGCGAAGCCGGTAAAATCAAGTACAGATGCTCCCTTTCCCTCGAGGTGGGCGGCCATGGTAATTAACGCACCAACCGTCACTACGCCGGTACCACCTACCCCACCCACCAGAAGGTCGTATGTTTTCTCCAGCGGCTTGATCTGCGGCTCAGGCAGTTGCGCAACATGCTCATCGAAGTCGCTATCTAATGTGAGTGCGTCGGGGCGCCGCAGTTCACCCCCCACCACCGTAACAAAGCTGGGGCAAAAGCCTTTCACGCAGGAGTAGTCTTTATTGCAGGAAGATTGGTCAATCTTGCGCTTGCGGCCAAATTCGGTATCGACAGGATAGATCGACAAACAGTTGGACTGTTCACTACAATCGCCACAACCCTCACAGACCAGCTCGTTAATAAACACTCGCTTGGCGGGGTCGGGATAAGCATTGCGTTTGCGCAGCCGACGCTTTTCCGCCGCGCAGGTCTGGTCGTAGATGAGTACCGATACGCCTTTTACGTCGCGAAACTCGCGCTGCAAGGCGTCCATGTCATCGCGATGGTGGAACGTGGTCGCCGCAGGAAACTGTGATTTGTCACGATACTTTTCCGGTTCGTCACTGACCACGGCAATACGGCTCACCCCTTCCGCACGAACCTGATTGGCAATGGCGGGAACCGAGATCGTACCGTCCACTGGCTGCCCTCCAGTCATCGCCACGGCGTCGTTGAATAGAATTTTGTAGGTAATATTAGTAGCCGCAGCCTGCGCCTGGCGAATCGCCATATAACCGGAATGGAAGTAAGTGCCTTCACCTAAATTCTGGAAGATATGTTTGTTGCCAATAAAGCGCGATTTTCCAACCCAGTTAACACCTTCTCCACCCATCTGAATCAGTGATTCCGTATCCCTGTCCATCCACGAGGCCATAAAGTGACAACCGATACCCGCAAGGGCTTTGCTGCCTTCGGGAACTTTAGTTGAAGTATTGTACGGGCAACCGGAGCAAAAATACGGCAGTCTTTTGACACCTTCGAACTCTGTAACTGTCACTCCCGTGTTTTGTAGTCGAATTAGCTCTTGCTCGAAGCTAACATCCGGGAACTCGTGGGTAATACGAGCGGCAACCAAAGGTGCTAACAAAGTAGGACTTAGCTCGCCAACCCAGGGTACCAATGCATGACCCGACTCATCGTACTTGCCTACCATGCGCCGCGGTTTGTCGCCCGGATAGTCGTACAAAAATTCTTTCAATTCACTTTCGATAATGCCGCGCTTCTCTTCGACGACCAAGACCTCTTCCTTGCCGCGCAGAAACGCGCGGGCTCCCTCGGTCTCTATAGGCCAGACCATGCCTATCTTGTAAATATCGATGCCAATCGTGCGTGCGCGGTGCTCGTCTACGCCGAGCAAATCTAACGCTTCCATTAAGTCGAGGTGGCCCTTACCGGTGGTAATGATCCCCATGCGTGCATCGGCTATATCATAAATACGCCGGTCGATAGGATTGGCCCGGGCGAAAGCGCGCACGGCGTCGAGCTTGCCCAGCATACGCGCTTCCACCTGCGGACCGGGGAAATCGGGCCAACGATAATGCAGCCCAGACTCTGGAGCTTCGAAGTTTTCAGGCACGCGGAACGCAGGCAGCGAATTTAGCTCTACCGAAGCAGCGCTCTCCACAGTTTCTGAAATGGCTTTGAAACCCACCCAAGTGCCGGAGAAACGCGACAATGCAAAACCGTAAAGCCCAAAGTCGATATATTCGGCGACGCTCGCCGGATTCAAGGTGGGCATAAACCAGGACATAAACGCCACATCGGATTGATGCGACATACTCGACGACACACAACCGTGATCATCTCCAGCGACCACCAACACGCCACCGGTGGGCGAACTGCCGTAGGCATTGCCGTGTTTCATCGCATCGCCGGCCCGGTCTACGCCCGGCCCCTTGCCGTACCAAATGGAGAATACACCGTCGACCTCCTTGTCTGGGTCTCCCTCCACTTGCTGGGTGCCGATCACTGCCGTGGCCGCCAGATCTTCGTTGATCGCAGGTAAAAACTCAACACATTCAGCTTCAAGAAACTCGCGGGCTTTCCATAACTCTAAGTCGTAGCTGCCTAACGGCGAACCGCGATACCCAGTGATATAGCCCGCCGTGTTAAGCCCGTTGCGCCGGTCCAATTCGCGCTGAACAAGCGGCAAACGCACCAAAGTCTGCGTGCCGGTCAGAAAGACTCGGCCTTGATCACGGCGGTAGCGGTCTTTTAGTTGGTAGTCATCAAGACACGGTGGGGATTCAACGGTGGCCATAGTAATATCCGATTTTCGTCACCTCGAAACGTGTATGGTACGCGAAGACGACCGCAAGATTCTGCCGAATACTTGTTCAAAACTGACTTTTTATTTCTAATCAGCCAATAGAATCGCTACTCTTCGAGGGTAAACAACTGCGTATTGCCACCTTTAGCTACTATGTTCTCGCTACGGGTTTTTTCCGTGGCGAAACGATATAGGTAGTGCGGGCCACCAGCTTTTGGTCCGGTACCGGACAAACCCCGGCCGCCGAACGGATTAACTCCCACCACGGCGCCCACCATGTTACGGTTGATGTAGGTATTACCCACTCGCGTTGTGGAGAAAATATGCTGTGCGAATCCTTCAATACGACTGTGTACGCCTAAAGTAAGGCCGTAACCACTTTGATTAATTTCATCGATCACCGCGTCAAGTTGGTCGGCGCGGTAGCGTATAACGTGCAGTATTGGACCAAAGACTTCTTCGGGCAGTTGTCGCAGGGAATTGATTTCATACACTCTGGGCGCCACGAAAGAACCTGCGGCATTGTCTTCGTCGAAATCATGTACGGCGAGCAAGGTAGCCTCTTCATCCATTCTGCGCACATGCGCCAGCAACTGTGCTTTCGCCTGTTTGTCGATCACTGGCCCCACATCGGTCGACAACTGCGATGGATCGCCAAGTTTGAGCATTTGCACCGCGCCACGCAACATAGTTAAAACGTTATCGGCAATTTCCTGTTGCAAATATAGCACGCGCAACGCCGAACAACGTTGGCCCGCACTTTGAAAAGCCGACACAATCACGTCGTCAACCACTTGCTCGGGTAAAGCGGTAGAATCTACCAGCATCACGTTTTGGCCGCCGGTTTCAGCGATTAAAGGCACAATTGGCCCACTACGTCGCGCCAGTTGTTGGTGGATCGACTTTGCCGTTTTTGTAGAACCGGTAAAAGCGACACCGGCTATTCGCACATCGTTCACTAGCGCACCGCCAACCCGCTGACCATCGCCTGGCAATAGCTGCAACACATCGGCAGGTACTCCGGCTTGCAACAGGAGTTGCACCGCGCGAGCGGCAATCAATGGTGTTTGTTCAGCGGGCTTGGCTACTACGCTGTTGCCCGCCGCTAGAGCCGCGGTAATTTGACCCACAAAAATAGCCAACGGGAAGTTCCATGGACTAATACACAAAAACACGCCGCGGCCATGTAACGACAACTCGTTGCTCTCACCAGTCGGCCCGGGCAACACCAGTGGCCTGGCAAAATGCCGCCTCGCGAGCGCACCATAGTAGCGGCAAAAATCAACGGCTTCGCGCACTTCAGACAAACCGTCTGCGATGGTCCTGCCCGCCTCTGCAGTTGTTATCCCCATCAATTCTGCACAGTGGGTTTCCATCAGTTCAGCGGCCTGTTCAAGAATCAACGCTCGTTGCTCACCGCCAAAGGCATCCCATGTTGCTTGTGCAGTAACAGACCTCTCAAGCGCCGCTTCTATATCTTCGGCGTTAGCCTCGCTTGCTGAGCCTACGATGTGGTTATTGTTGGCTGGATTGCACACCGGCCTCGGCGATTGCTTTTTCAGTTCGCCGCCACTAATAGGGCCAGATTCCCATTGTGTTTCAACCGCGTTGCGCATGTTAAGCAACAGGACATCAACGGCCAGCGGCGCGGTTAGGTCTATGCCCTTGGCATTTGCGCGGTTCACACATGCATCGCCATCGCCGTGACCGGATTTCTCACCGATGGCGTGGCGATAAAGATCGATGGGAAGTGGAATTTTCGTATGACGCCACGGCCGTGCTGCTACTACCGAAGCAACAGTATCTTCGACAAGTTGATCGATAGGCACATCAGCATCTAGGAATCGATTAACAAAAGAGCTGTTGGCGCCATTTTCTAACAACCGACGCACCAGATAGGGCAATAGGTCTTTGTGGTTACCCACAGGCGCATAGACGCGCAGCGACGGCGCTGGCCCTTCCAGGTTTTCATACAGCAGATGCCCCATGCCGTGCAGGCGTTGAAATTCAAAACGCTTGCCATTATTTTGCGCAAGCTGCTGAACAAGGGCGACGGTGTAAGCATTGTGGGTTGCAAATTGTGGAAAGATTGCGTCTTGCGCAGCCAACAGTTTCTCGGCACATACCTGGTAGCACAAATCGGTATGCGACTTGCGCGTAAACACCGGGTAATCTTCAAGGCCTTGCTCTTGCGCGTGCTTGATCTCACCATCCCAGTACGCACCTTTTACTAACCTGACCATCAAGCACCTGTCGGTGTCTCTGCCCAGTTCAATCAGCCAGGCGGCAACCCGCGGAGCGCGTTTCTGGTAGGCTTGCAACACGAAGCCCAGACCATCCCAGCCAGCAAGCTCGTTATCTCTTGCCAGCGACTCGAAAATATCAAGCGACAGATCGAGGCGGTCTGCCTCTTCCGCATCAATACTAAACCCGAGGCCGTAATTTTTCGCACAAACTGCAAGCTTGTGTACATCAGGTAAGAGTTCAGCAAATACTTGCTCTTTGTGTGCAAATTCGTAGCGTGGATGCAATGCCGAAAGTTTCACTGAGATGCCGTTCGCATCAATCACGCTGGGTTGCGTTCTTTTTTCAGCCTCACCTATAGATTGAATAGCTTGTAGATAGGCATCGAAATAGCGTTTGGCGTCTGCGCGCGTGCGAGCACCCTCGCCGAGCATGTCAAAAGAAAACCGGGTACTGGGCGAGTTAGCCGACTCGCCGGCCCGCATCGCCTCGGGAATAGTGCGCCCCAGCACATATTGCCCACCCATTATGCGCATCGCCTGCATAACAGCGGCGCGAATAATCGGCTCGCCAACACGGCTTACCAGTCGTTTCATCCAGGTTTCTGTGCCTTCGGTAATTTCTGCATCGAGCGTGACGACACGCCCGGTCATCATCAAGCCCCACACCGATGCGTTGACGAAGCGCGAAGCAGACTGCCCTTTGTGTGCACCCCAATCGCCGGAATTAATTTTTTCCGCAATCAAGCGGTCGGCCGTTTCATCATCGGGCACGCGCAACAACGCTTCCGCCAGGCACATCAATGCCACGCCTTCTTTGTTCGACAGACCGAACTCTTGCAGAAAGGCGTCCAACGTTCCGGCTTTATGACTCTGCGCGCGGCAGCAAACAACAAGCTCTCTCGCCTTGTGCAGAATATAGTCACGGTCTTGTTGCGACAATGAAGTAGCCGACAATAGTTGTTCAACGCACCGCGGCTCATCCATACACTTTGATTGCCGCAAAGCCAGCCGTAGTGATGCCAGTTCGTCGACCTTACTTTCGTCCTGGGTTGCGGTCATATGATGCCTATGGGCTCAGGGAGCCTGAACGCAAATTTGAAGACGATGATACTACGATTTGCGGATGTGGTTAGTTGGCGCTTGAAAATATTCGCGACTCAAACCAAGATGTTTATACTTCCTTATTCCAACTACGTTTAGGCCAAGCGAATGAACAAGTTGCTGCCTGGATTGATAATAGTGCTCTTGGCTGCATCCTGCAGCGATGGTGGCGGTAGCGACGGAAATACACCTCTTCCTGCGGCTGATCCAGTCGTTACCGGACCATCTGCGGCCGAGCAACTGATCACCGATCTCGAAGGTCTCGCACTAACTGATTTTTACAACACCTCCTACCAGGCGCTGATCTCTCGCACGCCGGAGACGATCGTATGGCAAGCGTTGACCGACACTTTTCCGCTGGAAGAAGTGGACCTGGACGATCTGTCCGATGCGTACCAGCGCGAAACCTTCGCCATGTATCAAGTGGTATTGGAAAGATTACTGACCTATGACCGGGCGACGTTGGACGCCGACGAACAGCTGACGTACGACGTCTATCAATGGCATTTGCAAGATACGGTCGATCAACTCGAATTTATCTATTATGACTTTGCTGCCACATACATTTCATTTAGTGTGCAGCGCAATACACAACGGTTCTTCACCGATATTCACCCGCTTGCGACGCAGCAGGATGCGGAAGATTACGTCACGCGACTCAAAGCGGTGGAACGCAAGTTTAGGCAGCTCGCCGATCATTTAAACCTGCAGCGCGATGCGGGCATTACCGAGCCTGCTCTGACCCTGGAGATAGCTGTAGCTGGCGTAACGAGCCTTGCCGAGGGCGGCGCCGAAATGCATCCTTATTTCACCAGCTTCCGCGACAAAATCAATAATATTGCCGAATTGGGCAGCACAGATCGGGAAAACCTCCTCGATGCTGCGCGGACTGCGACCGAAATTTCGGTCATCCCAGGCTATCAACGCTTGCGTCAAACTATGCAAGGCCTACGAACCAGTGCTCCACCATCCATTGGCGTTGGCCAGTTTCCGCGCGGTAATGATTATTATGTTTACATGCTAAGGCATCACACGACGACCGATTTGACCGCGGTGGAGATCCATCAACTGGGTCTGGCGGAGCTGCAGCGAATTCATGACGAAATGCGGTTGATCTTCAATCAGCTGGGGTATCCACTAAATGAGACGTTGCAGCAACTTTTTGCGCGCGTTGCCGCAGATGGCGGTGTTATTCCCGCCGCCGATGTATTAACGACTTACGAATCTATCATTGACATTGCACAGCAAGACCTTGTTCAGGCATTCGATATTTTTCCAACCGCGGATGTCGCGGTCATCGCCGATGATTTTGGCGGCTTTTACATCGGGCCGTCGTTCGACGGCACCAGGCCTGGCGCATTCTATGCGGGCACCACAATAGCCCAACCCTCGTTTCAAATGCCATCGCTGGCGTATCACGAGTCTATACCTGGGCATCATCTTCAGATATCTCTGGCCATGGAGCAAGACGTGCCGGCTTTTCGTAAATTGGTGCGGTTTACGGGTTTCGTAGAAGGCTGGGCATTATATGCTGAACGCCTGGCCTACGAATTGGGCTGGTACGACAGCGATCCTTACGGCAATCTGGGCCGCTTGCAATACGAAGCACTGCGCGCTGCGCGACTGGTGATGGATACCGGCATTCACAGCCTCAGCTGGTCGTTCGATGAGGCGGTGCGGTTCAATGAAGACAACGTTGGATTGTCAACCGGCGCTTCCCAGGGAGCAGCCGGACGCTACAGCGTGCTTCCAGGACAGGCGACCGCCTATATGGTTGGCATGCTACAGATTCTTCAGTCCAGGCAAAGGGCTATGGACGAACTCGGTTCACGCTTCGATCTCAAAGAGTTCCATCGTGTCTTATTAAGCAGTGGTGCAATACCACTCGCGTTGCTGGACTCGGTCGTCGACCGCTACATTGCAGCAAAGCTCGCCGTGACGGATTAGCACAGTGATTCACGCCAAGAGTTTTCATAATCGCTCGTTTAAAGTGGATTACGTGATCTTCGTATTGACGCTCATTGCAGCGTTAACCGCGTGTGGCGGCGGCTCAGGTGGTTCAACGGCTTCGACACCACCAACACCTGAGCCAGCACCGACGGAAACCACCATCGACCTGGCGTCGTTCACTCCAAGCGATGGCCTTACGCGCTTAAGCGGCTCCGCGTCGACGGGTCGTTTCGGTGTTCCGGTGGCGGCGGGTATCGATTGTGACGGCGATGGCAATCAGGACTATGCCATGTCTGGGATGCAAGCCGCGCCGTTTACCCGCACCGGAGCCGGCCAAGTGTGGCTTGTATTGGGTGATGGAACTATCGGAGCCAATATCGATAGCGCCACAAACAACGCCAACATAGTGATTTTCGCTGGTTCAGCAAACGCGGAAGCGGCCGGCGGTGAAATCTGGATGGACGATGTCACCGGTGATGGTATCGGCGATCTAATCATTGGCCGCTTCAACTATCGAAATCCAATGCCGGATCGAATCGGTGCGGGTGCTCTTACAGTTGTAGTTGGTGGCCCAGAGCTCAGAGACCTCGGTGGTGGCACGGTCGACCTCGCAGCGCCGCCGGCGCAGTTGACCGTGTTTACTCTGGTCGGCGCAGCGGAGCTAGACAGGCTCGCCTTTTGGATGCGCACCGGTGATATCAGTGGCGACGGTATTGCCGATATCGTATTTGGTGCGGATCAGGCGGATGTTAATGGCAACACTAACGCCGGGCTAGCGTACGTTGTTCGCGGCGGCCCGCAACTGGTGCAGAGCACGACGATTGATTTGGCGTCTATCTCTGGCAGCATTCTTGACGGCCACATCGCTACGCTTCTACCGCCGGCCAATGCCAACAACTTTCATTTCGGCGCGACGGTCGCGGTCACAGATCTGGATGGCAACGGTCGCGGAGAGGTCATCGTTGCGGCGTCACTGGCGCGCATAGGCGGTATGCTTGTCGCCGACAGTGCGCCGGAGAGTTCGGCAACTCGATTTGGCGGCAATATCGGAGGTAGCCTGTTCATCGTTTGGGATGACAACGTGCCGGCTTCAAACCCATGGCCATCTGACTTTAGCATCGATGTTGCCAATCCTGTCGGCTCATTAACTCGAATTGACGGCGGCGAACAAGTAGGCCTTTTTACCAGCGAACGATTCGGGGAGGATGTGCTTGGCGGCGAAGACTACGATGCGGACGGCAGCGTGGATATTTACGTTGGCGATATCACGGGCGATCGGCCCAATGCAGTCGATGCCGGGCTTGGCCATGTTTTCTTCAATGCAGCTACGCTTAAGAATCGACAATTTTCGCTGACAGCCGTGCCGGGCGACATTCGCATGACAACGATTCTCGGTGCGAGTCCGGGTGCGATTTCGGCGGATACCTCGGTGCATGGCGACATCGACGCAGACGGCATCGTGGATCTCGTCATTGCGTCGCCATTGGATGACCCAGAGAACCGCGCCGACGCCGGCGCAATTCATGTTCTCTGGGGCCAACCTGGTCCCTGGCCCGACGTGATAGACCTCAGTTCGGACCGACGACCCGACCAATCGGTGTTTGCTATTACTGATATTTTCGGTGCACGGGGTCGCACCGCGGATGACGATCAAGGCGACACGCTGATGTACAGCGCTGCGGCGGGCGATATCAATGGCGACGGCAGCACCGATGTCGTAGTCAATGAAATGAGGGGCAATGGAGTCGCGGCCGGCGCCCTGGACGTCGGAAACTTGCTGGTCATCGACGGGATGCAAGTACCTCGCCCATAGTCTTACACAAAGTATCTTCAGCGGCAGGTAGTTGCAGCAATGTGAGTTTCAAAGAGGAGATCGATTAATGTTGCGATAGGGCTCTACATGTTGCGCAGAAACCAACAATGTCCTGCCAATCGTTTGCTATCCCCCCACTTTACTTTCATGGAACGCGCTACCAGCTCTTCACATCAACCTTACAATCGACTATTTTCTTATTTATATCAATAGATTACAGAGATTAACAATGTTTTACTCTTGTACATAACAAATGGCACAGCCCATGCTGCCTAATTTGTTGAGAGTAAACGCTGACCCTAACATTCAGCCAACTTTAATCTATGGGAGTAACTCCATGAGCAAATTAATCATTAAGAATTTACCCGAAAACAAAGAACTGGACCGTAAAGCACTCGCCGAGTTTAAAGGTGGCGTCAACCCATTGCGGCTGCTGGCACAGATTGCCGAAGATCAGGAACCTGAACTCGGCGTATCACCGTATTTACGCAGTATTAGATTGTTTCAGAACCAACCCTTCACACCTCACTGATAGTTTTTGAATCTAACTTTGAAGGGGGAACAAAACGAAACTCTTGTGGTTGCCGTTCAGTAGCCACTTTGGCCGCCCCGCCCTTTTTGGCGGGGTTTTCGTTTGCAACGACAAGTATTGCCTTTCTCTCAGTCAGGATAGCTGTCAACTGCATCTCCCCTAAAACGGTCATTGCGCCCGCCACGCTCTCAAAAAATCTACCGTGATTACTGGCTCTCTTTCGAGTAGATGGCACGTAGTTAATCCTCAGCATCTCGATAGACAGCTGCCGCGCGGGGATATACCATCAGAATGATAGATTTCCCCAAGTAGTGTTTTCTTAAGGCGGACAAAATAAGATGCGAAATAGTAGTTTAGGTGCTAAAGCTAGCAAGCATTCACCGGGGATATATTTCAATTTGACGTGTTATAACGCGTCAGTTTGATATTGAATATGCTGTTAGGTGTCGCTTGAACATCGGGCGTGGACCGAAATGTATGTGCTTAAATCTTTTCATGGACCAATGGACATAGAGACATGGCGCTGATCGCATCTCATTCAAAGAAAATCATGGCAGCGCCGCAATCTGTTTGGGGTGTTGTCTCGGACATCGAAAACTCTGCAGCCGTTATAACGGGAATCAAGAACATTGAGATCCTGGAGACTATCGCTGGTCCAGAAATTGTTGGACTGAAATGGAAGGAAACGCGCGAGTGGATGGGGCGGGATGCTATTGAGGTCATGTGGATCACTGACGCTTCTGCGCCGTCGTTCTATGAGACACGAGCAGAGAGTCATGGCTGTGTATATCAATCGCGAATTGCGCTTGGGCCGACATCAACCGGGACGCGCCTTACGATGGATTTTAATTGTCAACCCATATCTCTTGTCGCGAAGCTAATGTGGGCCCTGACCGGATGGATGGCGAAGAAGTCCCTTTGCAAAATCATCGATCAAGACTTAGAGGACATCAAAGTTGCCGTCGAAAATTCCTGAAACTCGCTACATGGCGGTCTCCAAATATGTCAATGAGCCTGCGACATCTAACAAGCAAAGGCAGCGGACGCGTGCCGCGCCGCTGCTTTGAACGTTAGATTTTTGTTTGTCTCAGCAAAAATCTGGCTGTTAATCACCAGAGGCTATTGGAGAATTATCATGAATAATATATTTAAAGCAGTGTTGTTGCTATCTTTCTTATCAATTGGGCTTATCCAAGCTGCACATGCGTCAGAAGGGAAAAAAGTTGAAGACTACATGCCAAGCCTGATTACCAAAACGCCTCTTGAAGGGCGTATGCTTGCTATTAAAATGGTGAGAAAAACTATAGGAACTATTCAACGAGATCCAGAAATCAAGCAAGCCGTTAGAAATAAATACAAAGATGATCCTCAATTATTAATGTATGCAGCGGAGCTGGTTGCAATAGAGTTTAAAACCATAGCTATTGCAAATAAGTATTGGCGATAAATCTAACAAGTGGGTGAAGTCGCGGCCTATGGCCGCTGGGACGTCAAAAAGCTGCGCTTTTTGCCGCCCCTTACCCAGGCGTTATAATTTTTGACCATCTCAATCGAAAGGAGCCGTTATGGATATTGATGAGTTAGAGAAAGATTGGACAAAGCGAGGCTTTTCTTTTGGTGTTGGGACAATTAAAGCTGGTGATGCAGTTGATGAAGCTTTCCACGATGATAAAGATGAGTTGGTACTTATGGAGAGTGGAGAATATGAATTTTCTATTGGTAACGAAACATTTAGGCAAAATGGAAATATTGAAGTTCTTATTCCAGCCGGATCTGTGCACAGCATAAGAAATCTTGGGCAATATGATTCAAAAATATACTTTGGATACAAAGCAAAAAACTTATAACAAGCGCATGCAACGGACTGCCAAATCGCTACGCGCTTGGTCAGCCGCTGATGCGAGGCGTTAG
>JBPCXM010000579.1:0-9319 GCA_051008535.1 Pseudomonadales bacterium
GTGCTGGAAGCTCGTTCGAGTAAAACATCTTTCGATGCTGCTAGTTTCATTACTAAGGCGTCCCTGGTAGAACACGACAAACAGAATAATATATTAACCAGTATCGTTGAGTCAGAAGAGCAAAAAATATTCAGGATAGACTCTGATTTATCGTCTCTCGAACAGTGCCCTTATTCTACTGTTGCAGGGGAATGGATTGAGGCTAACGATTTTATTTATTGGCGAAATGGCATCTGTGACCGGACATTTTATGAGGCCGGCATGGCGAACTCCCGGGTAAAAAATGTGCCCAACGAATCCATAACGATCGATGATCAAACGCATTGGGCGCCTTTCATCGAAACCAAGCCCAAACAGACTTTGGTTTTTGAGGCACCGATGGAGTTCATTCTCGTACCCTGGCGGAATCTGGAGGCGATTGAGTCTTGACTACACAGGATTTAGAGTTATCGTTCTCTACATGGTGCCTAATGCTTGAGCCCAAAATTGATCCGTAAACAAGAGACATGAGCCATGAAAAAATTACGTATTGCGGTAGCCGGACCTGCCTTGATCGCTACCGCCCTGGGTATGCTCGGTTGCACTCCGGCAGGAGATAGCCCGGTCGCAACAGCGACCGATACAGGATTGACAAAGGCCGACCAGATATTCAGCGGCGGCCCAATCGTTACCATGGACGCTGTGCAGGGGAACCCAGAGGCTGTCGCGGTCAGGGACGGGAAAATTCTTGCCGTCGGCTCAAATAAAGAGATCGAGGCCCTACGCGGAGACAAGACAGATCAAGTTGATCTCGCGGGACGCACGCTACTGCCCGGTTTTATCGACGGCCACAGCCACTTTTCCATGGCGGTCAAATCCGCAACCTGGGCCAATATATCCGGTGCGCCCGTGGGAAATGTCGCGAGTATTGCCGATATCCTTGCTGAACTTGAGGCCCAGGCCAAACGCAATCGAGCGGGCCCGGGGGACTGGATCATCGGCTACGGCTACGATCAAGACACGCTGTCCGACGGGCGCCACGCCACTCGCGATGATCTGGATGCCGCCTTTCCCGATAATCCGGTGATCATGATTCACGTGTCCTTTCACGGTGCCGTGCTCAACAGTAAGGCCTTCGACGCCGTCGGTTACGATGAGTCCACACCGACCCCCGAAGGGGGAGTAATCGTGCGCCGCGAGGGCGGTAATGAACCCCTGGGGTTGATCATGGAGACCGCCTGGTTCCCGGCCCTACAAGCCGTTCCTAGTCCCGATGGCGATGCGCGCTTCGCAAATATCAATCTCGCCCAGGACCTCTACGCATCCAACGGCATCACTACGGTTCAGGAAGGCCACGCCAGCATGGAGGACTTCTCACTATACAAGGATGCCGCAGAGCGGGGCGATTTGTACCTCGACCTGGTGGCCCTGGGCTCCCCCCAGGAACTACCACAGTTCGTGGCCGAGAAAGCAAAGTACACGGATTATAACGACCACTTGAAACTTGGGGGTATCAAAATCGTCGGTGACGGCTCGCCACAGGGCAAGACGGCCTTTTTCACCAAACCTTACCTGACCGGAGGTCCTGGTGGTGAGCAGGGCTGGCGCGGCGAACCCATCGTGGGACAGGAGCAAATGGACCAGTTGCTGGAAGCCATCTATGGCGCCGGCTTGCGCGCCTTTGTCCACGCCAATGCCGATGCGGAGGTGGATGTGTTGCTGAATGCCCACAAGAAACACGCTGACCTGGCGGGGGAGAATGCGCGCACAGTGATCATACACTCGCAGTTCATGCGACGTGAGCAACTGGACGACTACGCCCGTTACGGCATGGTCCCCTCGTTTTTCAGCAATCACGCCTTTTATTGGGGCGATGTCCACGTCGAGAATCTCGGAACCGAAAGAGCGTTTTTCCTGAGTCCGATGAAAACTGCCAGTGACCTGGGCATCCACTTCACCAATCACAGTGACTATATCGTGACACCACTGAATCCGCTGTTCACTGTCTGGTCCGCCGTGAACCGTATATCTCGCTCGGGTCAAGTTATCGGTGGAGACGAGCGCATCACACCGGCGCAGGCTCTCAAGGCCATTACCCTGGACGGCGCCTGGCAGTATCTCGAGGAAGACAGCAAGGGTTCCATATCAGTGGGTAAATTGGCAGACCTGGTGATTCTCGATGCCAACCCGTTGACTGTCGATCCCATGGCTATCAAGGATATCAAGGTATTGGCCACCTACAAGGAAGGGAAACTGGTTTATTCTGCTGGTAAACACAATAAACCCCAGCAGGATTAGGCGAGACAACCCCCCATTATGGGTATTTTGGGTGCAAATCAACACCACAACCTTTGCACCCAACGCCGCTGCTTTTTCGCTAACGAGTTTGCCAAAACCGCCCGCAGCGCCCGTGACGATGATGCCTTAGTCTTCTATGAAATTTGCCATTTGCTGATTGCCTCATGGATGCGCTAACGAGGCTTCATGCGGATGGCACCATCAACGCGCACACATTCGCCGTTTATATAGCCATTTTCCACCATCTGGCGAGCCAACGAAGCAATTTCAACAGGTTTCCCTAAGCGCTTGGGGAACTGTACCTGGTCCACCAGGGAGTTATATAAGGGCTCTGGGAAACCGGCCATCAACGGGGTATGGATGATGCCTGGCACGATGGTGTTGACACGAATACCATAAGAGGCCAGGTCTCGCGCGATCGGCAAGGTCATGCCGACCACACCCCCTTTACTGGCGCTGTAGGCGGCCTGCCCTACCTGCCCATCGTAGGCGGCGATAGACGCGGTGTTAATGATCACGCCACGTTCACCGTCTTCTGTAAGCGGCTCATTCCCTGCCATTTTCTCAGCACACAAGCGCAACACATTAAAAGTGCCGATCAAATTGATATCGATAATTCGCTTAAAGTCGTCTAACGGAAACGAGCCTTTCTTGCTCAGTGTCTTAATCGCATTCGCGGTACCGGCATAATTGCAGCAAATATGAATCGCACCGAGACTCTTGATAACCGAATCGATTGCTTGCTGTAAGCTTTCTTCGTGAGTAACGTCTACCTTGAAAAAACTCACTGCTTCGCTCAAACGCTCGACGGCCGAGTTTCCAGCTTCTTCGTTGAAGTCAAAAATCGCCACCTGTGCGCCAGCCGCTGCAAATTCCTCGACTGTTGCCAAGCCCAGGCCCGACGCTCCACCAGTAATCACTGCTACTTTGTTGTCAAGTTTCATGAATAACTCCTATTTTTTGTACAGCCGAAATTATTAGATACATTAAAAACAATTTATCCGGTTTTATATGTCAATGCAAGCAGGCCGAGGCAGGTTCTGACTAATAAATAAAACAGTCTATACTGTTTGCATTTTGTTTAAATCTGTGTAACCGTAACCCTCTCTGTGCGACCTTTGCGGCGGGCGGCGGCACACCGAGCACCCTCCTCAAAGCAGCGGAAACGCACCTTCCACGTCAATAGTACCGAGGAGAGATCAATGCCAGGCCCAATGAATGGAGTAAAGGTGATAGACCTGGGCGCCATGGTGGCCGGCCCGATGACGGCCACCATTCTGTGTGACCAGGGTGCTGACGTTATCAAGATTGAACCCACCGGCATCGGCGATGTGATGCGCTACCTTGGCGCAAACTGCAATGGGGTTAGCGGTCTATATCACAGTACTAATCGAGGCAAGCGCTCGTTAGCGATGGACCTGAAAAAACCCGAAGCTATTGCTCTGCTCAAAGAAATGGTTGCCGAGGCCGACGTGGTATTGCACAACTTCCGCCCCGGCGTCGCCGAGCGTCTGGGTGTGGACTATGACGCACTGCGCGCCAGCAACCCAGACCTGATTTACCTGTCGATATGCGGCTTCGGTGACCGAGGGCCATATTCGCACAAAGCGGCCTATGATAATGTTATCCAGGCCTTTGCCGGTGTATCCCACAGTCAGGCGGATAGAGAAACCGGTGAGCCAGCACAGTATTACCAGCTATTTTCAGACAAACTCACCGCACTCACTGGCAGCCAGGCCATTAGTTCAGCACTGTTTGCGCGTGAACGTGGACAAGGGGGGCAGCACATTCGGCTCTCCATGGTGGATTCGGTTGTCAGCTTTTTATGGGCAGACGTGGCCGGTGCAGCCGCGTTTTGCGATGAGGGTGCAGTGGAAGGCTTTTCGCCATCAAAAGGTGTCCACCCGACTCGATTTAAAGATGGCTATGGCGCGATTGCTGCTGCCAGCGACACTCAATTTCAGGCGTATTGCGAGGCGTTTGGTGAAGACCCCAATAATCCGCGCGTTGCCTCTGCCCAAGACCGCAATGACAACCCAGACTACATTAGAGAATTGGTGCACAGCGTCGCAGAAACAGCAGCTACTATGAGCACTGAAGAAGCCATGGCCGCACTGGAATCGCGCGACGTGCCGTGTGCAGTCGTTACCAATCTAACCGAACTGCCAAATCATCCACAAATGCAGGCCAATAACTCATTTGCCTACCTTGAACATCCGCAAGCCGGCACCGTTATTGAGCCCAATAACCCCGCCAATTTTGATGGCACGCCATCACCCAGGCTGAGACCGTGTGCCAGTCTTGGCGAGCACACAGATGAAATTCTCAGAAGTTTGGGTCGCGACGATGCAGAGATCGATCGCTTGCGTAAAGCAGGAGTGAATAGTTAGAGCGTAAACTATAACAAGATGAAATGGCTATCAAATTCCAGTTCGGCCATACATCAGCCATGCATGGTGTCGATACTGGAGGCAAGGCCAGTCAGGTTCACCTAATCTGTATTGGCTCACACTTGATCCACCACTTTTTAAAAGAGGAGTGTGATGTTATCTGATAGTCCAAAATCGTTAAGGGTTAGAAGACACCTGCCCATTTAATCCCCATGTAACGATAACCGCCTACTCGATGGGCAGGCATCTTCTAACCCTTAACGATTTGAGGCATTCAGCACTTCACTAACTGTAAGATGATATCGAGTTCGATTTTTCGAATTGTCTGACCCCGAGCTACGACACCTAATCTGCGAAGGCAGTGAGCAGCTCTCTTGTAGCGTTGGTGTTCTTCACGGGCACCATGAAAGTAACGCGATCAACTAAACCACCAACACGCTGTTTTGTTTTGCTTGCTATTTCATGCAGCTCACCGACCACTGCAAACTCATTGAGAATTTCATCCGTGATGAGTTCATCCATTTGTTCCCATTTGCCTTCCTTGGACATCCGATTCAGCTCGGGCTGCAAATCCTCCCAGCCGTGCGCTTCCAGCACGGCACGATAGGCAGGTGTTGAACCGTAGAAAGCAATCCGATGGCGAACGTCAGCTTTCTGCTTTTCAAACTCCTCTTCTGTTTCTCCGGTTACGAAAAACATGGGATACGATACCTCGAAGCTATCAATGGTCTTGCCATTTTTTTCGAGAGTTGTATGTAGCACGGGCATAATCGATTCTTGCAAATACTTCGCCGTATTGAAGGAGTGAACTATCAGACCGTCTGCTACCTCGGCTGCTGTCTGAATCATCTTTGGGCCGACGCCTGCCACGACCACTTTCGGTGGACCATAGTCGCGGTCCTGCGGCGTAAACATGGGTGTCATCAGGGTATTTCGGTAAATACCGCCTTCAAACTTCAACTCGCTACCATCATGCCAACATGCCCAAATTGCACGCATGGCCTGCACGAATTCCTTCATTTGCTTCGCGGGACCATGCCAGGGCATATTGAAACGTTTTTCAATATGCGGTTTGATCTGCGACCCAAGGCCTAAGGTCATTCGGCCCCTGGAAAGACTGTTAAGGTCATGCCCTATATTGGCCATGATCATGGGGTTGCGAGCAAAAGCAACAGCAATTGCCGTTCGCAACTCCAACTTCTCGGTATTTTCCGCAGACAACACCAGTGGAAAGAAAGGATCATTGGCCAATTCGGCTGTCATAAGTCCATCATAGCCGAGGTTCTCAATCTCTTTCGCCATACGGCTGGCATTTTTTAAATCACCACCAATCGCTGCATCGATTTTCACGTTGTGCCACCACTGTGTTTGTTGAGCGAAAAACCGGATGGGTCCCGCAGGCGCAGCTGGCGTCCGTGTTGCTTACTCATTGGCCTGCTCCAAGTACGAGAACACCAGCAGCGACATCAACTCAACACCTTTTACCAACTCTGCTTCATTCACACGGAAAAACGGTGAATGATTTGGCGCAGCTTTATCAACCGGGGTCCCTTTAGGCAAAACGCCCAAACTAAAAAGCATGCCGGGAATCTTCTCTTGATAGTAAGCAAAGTCCTCAGCCCCCATGGTAAATCTGCCTTCAACATATGTGTCTGGGAATCGATTTTTGAGCACAGGCGCCATGGCCCGTGTCAGCTCAGGATCGTTATAAGTAACCGGCATTCCGACTTCAATATCCACCTCGGCTGTTGCCCCTGAAGCCTCAGCAATGCCTTTCACGACTTGATGCATTTTCTGGTGAAGGCTTTTTTGCACTTGTTTATCAAAGGTACGGATGGTGCCAAGCAAGCTGACTTCACTGGGAATAATATTTTTTCTGACGCCACCGTTGATTGCCCCAACAGAAATAACCGACGCCGACTTGGTGAGATCCAGCTGCCTCGACGGTATGGTTTGCAAAGCGGTGACGACCTGGCTGGCGATGGTGATGGGATCCACTCCCAACCAGGGCATCGCACCATGGGTTTGACTGCCTTTAATCTTAATCGAAAAGGTATCCGATGCCGCCATAATCGCACCGACACCTACTGAGACCGTTCCCGCCGGCGCCGGCGCCACATGCAAACCAAAAACCGCTTCGGGGGCATTCGGGCCCGCCAACACGCCCTCCTTGATCAGCAGTGATGCACCGCCCTCTTCCCCCTCCGGAGGACCCTCTTCAGCGGGCTGAAAGATGAATCGTACCGTACCAGGTATCTGCGATCGCATTCCGGCTAGCACTTCCGCCGCTCCCATCAATATCGCGGTATGGGCGTCATGCCCACAGGCATGCATCACTCCGACTTCCTTACCCCGATACATAGTGCGCACTTTAGAAGCAAAGGGTAAGTCCACCATCTCGGTGACCGGCAACGCGTCCATATCCGCTCGCAAGGCAACCGTTGGTCCGGGCTTCCCTCCTTTGAGAATACCGATGACACCCGTATGTCCTACCTGGGTACGGACCTCATCAAAGTCCAGAATCCGCAGGTGTTTCGCGACCAATGCGGCTGTACGAGCCTCCCGATTGGAGAGTTCCGGATGCTCATGAATATCACGCCGCCAGGCGATTACCCGATCCTCGACTTTCGCGGCAGAGAGCCGAATCTTCTCTGATGTAAGAGCGCTGTCTGACAAAGCCACAGCGCTGTATATTAGGCAGGAAAAAGTAGTGGCCAATAGGGCAACTCTTGTTTGCTCAGTGGTACTGAATATGCGACCAATCATGGAGGACCTCAGGAAGGTTTAGTATTCAACTGCCAGTCGACACTCGGTTCGGACTTCTTGAACGCCAGCCGCTCACGGATGCGCTGGTAGTATTTGAAGATATTAGGATAGGGCTCAAGTGAGATAAAACCGCCACCGAGGTAAACGCTGTAACCGACATTCACATCTACTGCCGAAAAACCGCTAGCCAAAAGATAGTTGCAGCCTTGCAGATGTTCATCCAGAAGCTCGATACCTTTACCCAAACGGCGAGATTCCAGTTGCTGTATTGCCGGTGACCGCTCGTCCGGCGCGATAAATACCTGTTGTTGGAGCAAGGCCGCACTGTGGACCGCCAGGGTTTCCGCGTAATGCAGCCACTGCAACCACTCGACCCGTTCCGGGTGGCCGGGAGCTCGGTGCAATGAACCATCATCATATTTTTCGCACAGGTATTGGCAAATAGCCCCAGATTCATAAATTATCCGCCCGTCATCGACCAGTGTTGGAACCCTGCCGAGCGGATGTACCGCGAGATATTCCGGTGAACGCAGATGCTCCAAATCAAAGGTCATCTCAATTAGCTCATAATCCAAGGCGAGTTCATTGAGCAGCCATAAAGACCGCATGGAACGGGAAGCGGGTACGTGGTAAAGCTTGATCATCATTAATATTCCTGAATTCCCTGTAACAGAAACGGCGGATTCATAGCAGCAGATCGGCCAAGCGCTTGCGATGATGTCTTGCATCGCCGAACTGCTGCTGTGCCCACTGGGCGCGGCGGATATAGAGTTGGGCGTCGCAATCGTAGGTAAAGCCCATGGCTCCATGGAACTGCACGGCGCGATCGCCGGCAAATAACAGCGCCTCAGTGGCCTGGGCCTTTGCCATACGGCAGGCAATTTCCGCATCCCTATCCAGGGTATCTTCGCTGACAATAGTGGCAGCGTGGTAGATCAGGGAGCGAGCGTGATCCATCGCGCAGAGCAGATCAACCGTTGGATGCTTCAATGCCTGATAAGAACCAATGAGCTTGCCAAATTGTTTGCGGGTTTTCAGGTATTCAACCACCGTATCCAGACAGGCCGCCGCACTGCCAGTGGCCTCCGCAGCCACCAGCAGAGCGCCGATCAGGCGCAGGTCACGCAGAGCCGTGTCGGTCAGTGCCGGGTCGAGCTGGGCCGAACGCGGCACTACCACGCCCTCCAGGTCCAGTTTCGCGGCGCGCTTGGTTTCATCGATCAGCAGGTGGGCTTGCATCGCACCCTCCGGCAATTGTTCGGGCAGAACAAGGACCAGAACCGGCGCGCCGCCGAACTCCACGGCAACGACCAGCAGATCAGCTACAACCGCATCACTCACATACCACTTCTGGCCAGACAGGCGTAAGCTGTCGCCCTCCTCCTCCGCTGTGCTGGTAAATCCAGGCGCACCCCAGTCTTCGCTGTCTAACAGCGCCAGGGTGGCGACTTCACCAGAGGCAATGGCAGGCAGAAACTCTTGCTTTTGCGCATCGGTACCCGCCCGCCGCAACGCCTCGGAAGCCAGCAGGCAGGAGAAATACGGCGTTGACAGCAGATGGCGGCCCATACATTCCGCCAGCGGTACCGTTGCGCCGATTCCCAGACCGGAACCACCAAACTGCTCCGGAATGGCCAGGCCCAGCCAGCCCAGCTCCACCATATCGGCCCAAACCTTGCGCGAATACCCTTCGTCGCTGGACAGCAGCGCCCTCACCGCCGATATATCCGACTGGTCCCGACAAAACTGCCGTGCACTGTCCAGGATCATGGACTGTTCGTCGCTGAAACTGAGTTCCTTATTGCGTCCTTGGCTCATTACTTGGGCAGGCCGAGTACGCGCTCGCCGACAATATTGGCTTGAATCTGGCTAGTACCACCGCCAAT
>JBPCXM010000580.1:0-3561 GCA_051008535.1 Pseudomonadales bacterium
TGGGCGGACAATCTGGAAGTTTGGCGTTAATGTTCTGGAAGAATGACGATATGATAAAGCAACCCTAGTAGGTTAAACATGACTTCTCAACGATATTATCAAATTGGAACTCCTGGTACCCCATGGGGAGCAGAAGAAAAGGCGGCGTGGCTGTCCAGCCAAACGGCGAAACGTTCTTATCAACAACAGGTCGTTAGTAGTATAGAAAAAATTCGATGGCAGATGTCAGAATTAGTGATAGTTGAACAATACGGGGCACTATCTTACGCACCGGGTACCTATACGTTATTCGCAATTAAAACCAAAAATTGGCAAGGCAGCAAAGCAACAATATTAGTCACCGGCGGCGTTCACGGCTATGAAACCAGCGGGGTTCATGGCGCACTTCGATTTGTCGAAAGCGAGTTAGCATCTTACGCAGACACTTATAATTTTATCGTCGCACCTTGTATCAGTCCATGGGGATATGAAACCATTAATCGCTGGAATCCCAATACGGTTGATCCCAATCGTTCTTTCTATTCGGGTAGCCCAGCGGAAGAGGCGATCAATGTTATGAATTATATAGATGGTTTAAACATAGCTATTCTCGCTCATATTGATCTACACGAAACCACCGATTCCGATAACTCTGAATTCAGACCAGCGCTTGCGGCACGCGATGCAATTGCACAAAAAGCGTGGGACATTCCTGATGGTTTTTATGCTGTTGGAGACACTGTAAAACCGGAACCTGAATTTCAAAAAGCAATTATTGATTCAGTTGAAAAAGTAACGCACATCGCCCCGACGGATGAAAACAATAAGTTAATTGGCGTTGACGTGGAGCAACGAGGAGTGATCAACTATGCCACAAAAGAGCTGGGCTTATGTGCTGGTTTTACCGACGCGCCTTTTGTCACTACCACAGAAGTCTATCCAGATAGTCAAAAAGTAAACGATGAAAATTGTATAGCGGCGCAGGTAGCTGCGGTCACCGGTGCTCTAAATTACCTTAAAGCTAGCGATTCTATAGCAGCGCTTTGAGGGTAATGGTAACGCCAATTGCAACCAGGCTGACCAGTGCGATACGCCGATAAAACCCATCACCAAATCGTTGGAACAAATAGTAGCCCAGCTTGTCGCCCACGTATAACGCAGGCAAGGCCAACAGGAAGTACCAGACAGACTGTAGTTTGATAAAACCGGCAGCGCCATAGGATACCAGTGCTATTAGCGATGATGCGAGAAAGAAGGTCATCAGCAATGCGCGACTGCGTTTAGGTTCTGGCTCGGTCAGCATTGCGTAAATAATCATGGGTGGTCCGGGTATAGCTAGCGCACCGTTCATCAAGCCGGATATCAGACCGGTAAACCCAGTTAAAGCAGGGCTTTTCCAACGTGTTGATGGTTGGAAAAAAGTCAACCCAACGCAAGCAACAATCACCGACAGCCCAACCCAAAGCTGAAACTGATCTGCAGAGATTAAAGAGAGTATTGCCGCACCAACGACGGTTCCCACCAATGCCAGCAACAGCAATGGCAACATGGGGCGTAGCGGTATTTCTCCCCAGAAAGTTCGCAGGTTCAAACAACTTACTACAAGGGATAACGAAGCGCATAGCACCACCGCCTGTGTAGGTACAAGGAACAGGGAAAACACCGGTATTGCAGCAAGCGCGAACCCAAAACCGGTGAACGAGCGTAATACAGAAGCAAATACTACCACGGCCCAGGTCAGCAGTAGTTGGCTTATATCGATATACGTTATGTTTTCTAACGACATTACCTAGCTCTGGCTAGTGCTTTGCCACATAGCACGAAATGGGTGGCACCCCACAGACCAATAAGGGTGAAGCTTGCCAGTGCAACGTTTAATGCTGAATCACCATAGATCGGCATTAGTAGATCGCTGAGCAACCCGACCACTAGTGGCCCGAGACCCATGCCGATTAGATTCAGACATAACATCTTAATCGCCGATGCAACCGCGCGCATACGCAACGGTGCGAGTGTTTGTACCAATGCCAGTGATGGGCCGAGATAAAAGTTGGCAGTAAATGCCGGGATAATAAAGAAAATCATTGCCAGCGTCAGGTTGTCGGCAAGTAAGGCTAACATAAAAAACGGTATTGACATGACTTGCGAAGCAGCAACAACCCATACTCCATACTGAAAGCCTTTATACGCTAGCTTATCGGCAATCCTACCCGAGGTTAGCGCGCCCGCCGCACCCAATAAGCCAAAGACAACGGCCATCATAATACCGACTTGCGACTGTGACATTTCGTGGCTGCGAACAAAAAATGTTGGCAGCCACTGAGTGAGCCCATAAGACATCATGCCGGTGACAGTTGAACCGGCGACCAGGTGGCGCATTGCTGGGTTGGCCCACATCGTTACCGCGCTGGTGAGAATGGGTGGGGGAGGGGCTATCGACTCTTTGTTGCCAATATTGGCATCGAGTGTGCCTCTTGGCGGTTCCCGTAAATAAAAAGACATAACGACCGCAAGCAACAGTCCCGGTACACCGACCGCCATTAAGGCAACACGCCAGCTATAGAGTTCGGCAACGTATCCACCGCCGGCAAAGCCAATCATCATGCCAAGATTGGCCCCCAGCATTAAGATGGCCATGGCGAAAGAGCGACGCTTCGGCGGGAAGTAGTCGGCTATGATTGAATGCGTGGCGGGATTTACACCGGCCTCTCCCACGCCCACGCCAATGCGAAAAAGTAACAACATGATAAACCCGCTTGCCCAACCGCTCAGCGTGGTCATCAAAGAAAATACAACCAGGGCTATGACAATAATAATTTTCCGGTTGTATTGATCTGCGGCGCGCGCAATAGGAATACCAAGGCTCGCATAAAACAGCGCGAAAGAAAGGCCGCCAAGCAAACCAAGTTGAGTGTCAGATAACCCAAACTCTGCCTTTATGTCGGGGAACAATATCGACAGAATCATCCTATCGGTGATTGATAAGGTGTACGCCAGAACCAGCAGAGTTAAAGCTTTACGATGGCCATCGAGTGGCTTGATGTCATCAGCGACGGGCGCAGATCGAGAACCGGAGTGTTCGGGAATCGTGTTGAGATCCGCAGCTGTTATATCGGCATGGGCCGCGCTGGATACTGGTTTAACATCGCGCATGGCGCTGGTCTCTTTTTGTTAGTATTCGTACTACCTGGCATAGGTGTCGTAAGGCATATTTTACAGTTTAACTAGAGTTGAATCTAGTAATAGATTTAAATATAGTATTTCGGAAAACTTATACACAGACCAATTTGCAGCTCCAGCCGAGAATTTTTGCTGAAATAAAGCGAATGACTTAGAGAAGTGATGGTGCGCGGATGCTGCCGAAGAAAGCTTGCTGACTTGTTAGCACCCCACAAAGCTATTCTGGGTGCGGTGCGTCGTTTGAAAATACTTCGCGACCATCCAACATGGCCATCAAAACTTTAGCTTCGCTTATCTCTGCAGGTTCGATTTTGAACAGGTTTCGGTCGAGCACGATCAGGTCGGCGCTTTTGCCGACTTCGAGTGAACCGCTCACGTCGTCTAGTCGCATAACATAGGCAG
>JBPCXM010000581.1:0-3900 GCA_051008535.1 Pseudomonadales bacterium
ATCGTTAATCAAGGCTTTTTTCGAAGCGCCTCTCGAATCGTCTCGCTTGATATTATTTCTCCAAAACAACACGGCCGCGACGCGCCACGTCTTGGGCGAGGTGCTCAGTAAAATCTTCTAAACTGAGGGTGCCTAAATCTTCGCCTTGACGTGTACGTACGGCCACTGTTTGCGTTGTGGTCTCTTTATCGCCCACCACGAGCAGATAAGGAACCTTTTGAATTGTGTGCTCGCGGATTTTAAAGCCGATCTTCTCATTTCTCAAGTCTGATTCCGCTCTAAATCCTTTATTTTTCAGCATTTCCTCTACTTTTTGCGCATATTCGGCTTGCTTGTCGGTAATGTTCAAAATCGCCACTTGTTGCGGCGCCAACCAAGCGGGAAACGCGCCTTCGTAGTTCTCAATCAACATACCGATAAAGCGCTCGAAGGAACCCACAATGGCGCGATGCAACATCACCGGTGTTTGCCGGCTACCGTCTTGTGCTACGTAGTGCGCGTCCAGCCGACCCGGTGTCGAGAAATCGACTTGAATCGTGCCGCACTGCCATACCCGGCCGATACAGTCTTGCAATGAAAACTCTACTTTCGGACCGTAGAATGCTCCCTCGCCCGGCAGTTCTTGCCACGGCAGGTCTTTTTTGTCCAATGCCAGCGCCAGCGCTTTTTCGGATTTGTCCCAAATTTCGTCGCTGCCGACGCGGTTGTCGGGGCGGGTCGACAAACGATAGATAATGTCGGTAAAACCAAAATCGGTGTATACCTCGTGCAAAAAATCGATGAAGGCGCTGACTTCGTCCTGAATTTGCTCTTCGGTACAGAAGATATGCGCGTCATCCTGAACAAAACCGCGCACACGCATCAAGCCATGCAGCGATCCCGATGGTTCGTTGCGGTGGCAGGAGCCAAACTCCGCCAGTCGCAGCGGTAAATCACGATAGCTGCGCAAGCCCTGATTAAATACCTGCACATGGCAAGGGCAGTTCATGGGCTTAATGGCAAACTGACGCTCCTCGCTGTGTAAGGTAAACATATCATCGCTAAATTTGTCGGCGTGGCCGGAGCGCTCCCACAGGGAGAAATCGACCAGCTGCGGCGTGCGAATTTCCTCGTAACCATGTAAAACCTGCTTCGCGCGCATGTACTGCTCAACGGTCTGGTAAATCGCCCAGCCTTTGGGGTGCCAGAACACCATGCCCTGCGCTTCTTCCTGCATGTGAAACAGGTTCAGTTTCTTGGCTATTTTGCGATGGTCACGTTTCTCGGCTTCCGCCTGCAGGGTCAGGTATTTTTTCAGTTGCTTTTTATCAGCCCAGGCCGTGCCATACACGCGTTGCAGCATTTCATTTTTCGAATCGCCGCGCCAATAAGCGCCAGCCAGCTTGGTCAGCTTAAAATTCTTCAGGAAACGCGTATTAGGAACGTGCGGCCCAACGCACAAGTCGACATATTCCTGATGATAGTAGAGTCCCATGGCTTTTTCATCGGGCATGTCTTCGACCAGGCGCAGTTTGTATTCTTCGCCCCGCCCTTTAAACGTTTCAATGACATCTTCACGCGGTGTCATTTTCTTGATCACGTCATAATCCTGCGCAATCAACTCCTGCATACGCGCTTCAATCGCTTCGAGGTCTTCGGGATGAAATGGCTTGTCGGTAGCGATGTCGTAATAGAAACCGTCATCAATCACGGGGCCAATCACCATCTTCGCGTCCGGGTACAACTGCTTGACCGCATGGCCTACCAAGTGCGCGCAGGAATGGCGGATGATTTCGACGCCCTCCTCGTCTTTAGCGGTGATGATGCGCAGCTTTGCGTCTTGATCCAACACCTCGCTGGCGTCTCGTAAGACACCATCGACTTCGCCCGCAATTGTCGCCTTGGCCAGTCCGGGGCCGATATCTTCGGCGACTTGCATGATGGTGATGGGATGATCGAAGTTACGCTGACTTTCGTCAGGAAGGGTGATAACAGGCATGAGATTTCCTTTTTCAGTGGTGACCCTTACTAGAGGCCACATGAAGATAATACAAAATTAAAACAGGATGCTATGTGTGCAGACCTTTACCTTATGCAGGCCTGCCAACGAGTATAGCCGATCAGTAGGCTTTATTGAACAACAAAGCAAACGGCGTCTTGAGCAGGATCACCATATCCATCTTCAGCGACCAATCGTTGATATAGCTTAAATCAAACTCAACGCGACGCTGCATATCTTCCACTGTTTCGGTTTCTCCACGGCAACCATTGATTTGTGCCAAACCGGTGAGGCCTGGCTTAATGCGATGCCTCGCCATATACGCATGTATCTTCTCAGCATAGTAGTCATTATGTTGCACAGCGTGCGGACGCGGGCCTGTCAGTGACATCTTGCCTTGCAGAACATTGTAGAGTTGCGGCAGTTCGTCGATGCTGGTGCGGCGTAAAAAACGCCCAAGTGGGGTAACGCGAGCATCACCATTCTTTGCTTGCGTCAATTTGCCGTCTTCCTCTTCGTGCATGTACATGCTTCTAAATTTGTAAATGTTAATCACTTGGCCATCCCAGCCGTGGCGTCGCTGCTTAAACAGCGCAGGACCTTTTGAAGTCAACTTGACCGCCAGCGCGACCAATAACATCAACGGACTAAGAACAATCAGTAGCACCGTGCTCAGCACCCTATCTATGACATTTTTGAAAAACGCCTGCGGGCCGGAAGTGATCGGGCTTTCGGAAAGCGATAGCAGCGGCATACCAGCCACTTCCCGCACGCGCGGATGTAGCAGATTCAAGGAGAATATATCTGGCACCCAGATAACGTCGAGTCGAGTAAAATCCAAACCGGTATATATTTCCTCGACTCGTGACGCTTCTTTCAGGGGAAGCGCGATATAAATACGGCGTACTCTATTTGCCTCTGCGATGCCGCGTAATTCCGCGATACGCCCCAGTGCGGGTACATGGTCAACTTGCCATCCCTCCATACCCTCAACATCGTCATCGACGACACCAACGATTTGTTCCGGCAAAAACACGTTGCTATTTACGCTCTTTGCCAGATGGTCTGCCAAATGCCCGGAACCCACAACTAGCGAGGGAATAACTTCGGCGTTAACCTGAGAGCGGCGCGAAAAAAAGTGGCAGAGCAAATAAACGAACACCTGTACCAGGTACCCCAATACAGCCCACCAAAGAATGACTTTGCGCGAATAGTCTTCGGAGCTTTTGGTAAAAAAAGCAATGAGCATGAGCGCCATAAAGACCGTGCCCCAGCACTTTGCCAGACGAATGAGCATAATCGAGTCACCGGCAAAGCGGCGGTAGACGCCGACGGAATTGTAGATAATGCCCATCAGTAACACGGTGATAACCGCTTGAATACGGTATTGCCTATCGATTTCATAACCGTGCAATTCGACAATTAAAAACAGTACGGCAACCACGGCGATGCTATCCAGAATCATCTGCACCCAACCACTCAGCGACTGATGATTTTGTAGCAATCTGCTTTCTGAATAGATCGAACGGATGGGCATTTCAGCGTTTTGATTGTGGGCTAACTTCATTGATAACACTTCCTGTTGTTACTACTTACGCTGGCCCAGGAAGGCAAAAGCGCAAACACCATAATGGCTCTATCTCTACCTTAACAATTAGAATCGCGTCCGCTAGCTTTCCGACACTTGATAAAGTTGTATTTCACAAAATAAGATCTATCAACCGATTATGTGCATCCGTTAGTGCGACAATCGATTTGGCGATCCTAACATTACAAACCAGATACTTAAACTGGAATAAGAAAAACTACCTTAAGCAATTTGATTATTAAACCACCAATAGAGCGTGTTTTCAATTCTATATCCCCTTTAAACAAAGCAATTTTATTTTTTCCACGTGACATTTGTGTTGCGTGTGCAGTGA
>JBPCXM010000582.1:0-6051 GCA_051008535.1 Pseudomonadales bacterium
GTCGACCAGAGTGATTTGTAACTATCCCTTGTTTAGGGCACCGCCAGGTGGAAGTTTTAGGCTACCAGGCGGTGACAGCATACCGAGCTGAACTTTCCAGATGCCGGCTCAACTGCTGGCAATTGAACGACCGGTCGTGCTATTATGGATCGATGCCGAAGAAAGCGGAAACCAAAGAACGCATCGTCAGGACAGCACTAACGCAAGCGGTGTCCACCGGGCTGGTTGGCCTGTCATTTGGCAGGTTGGCTGAATCAGCAGGCCTTTCAAAATCGGGGCTATTTGCCCACTTCGATTCGAAAGACGATCTTCAAAAAACAGTACTTGAATTGGCGATCGAGTTGTTTATGCAAAATGTCGTCGCGCCGGCTCTAATTCAGCCTGCCGGATATGACCGGCTGAAAGCCCTCTATACCAACTACCTGGATTGGATCATTGGCGATCAAGGGCGTTCGGGATGCCCGTTCGTCACGTTCGTTCAAGAGTTCGACGACCGGAGCGGTGAGGTACGTGATTTGCTTCTTGATGCGCAAACGGCATGGCGCAAGCTGTTGTCCGATACCGTTCGACAAGCTCAACAGGGTAAACAGCTGACGAGGAATGGCACTCCTGATCAAATCGCGTTCGAATTGGTCGGCGCCGCTTTGTCCTTTCAGACCTCGCTCAAGTTGCTCGGCGATAAGCAAGCTCGCCGCAAAGCTCTGGCCGCTTTCAACCACATCGTCAGCTAACAAGGATCAAACTTCTTATGAAAAAGGTCGCAACAGATAAAAGCACGATCGATCGTTCTATTAAACAACTCGCAGATCGCGACAGCGCGATAGTTGTCATTGACGTTTGCAGCGGTGAAACCGGCACGATGGCCGACTGGGTGGTTGCGTTTAGCGAGGCATGGCATGCCCCCGCCCAACCGGATCGTATTGTGGCACTGCTCGACGACAACATCACCCTTCGAGCGCCCATCAAACCGCCTGTCACGCGCGGTAAGGAAGCCGCGCGTGCCGGATTCGAGCGCGTGTTTAATGCGATACCGGATCTTCGAGGAGACGTTCATCGCTGGGGTTGCAACGGCGATACGGTTTTTATCGAGATGAGCTTTCACGCGACCGTCGGAGGAAAGCCGATTTCTTGGCGAAACGTCGACCGCATTCTCTTCAAAGACGGCGTCGCGATCGAGCGTGTGGCTTACTTCGATCCTTCGACCCTGCGTCGAGCACTCACGGGCTCCCTTCGTGGGATGACGCAACTCTGGCGATTGCGGCGCGGATGAAGTAGCGGCTGTAATTTATCCGCTGCAGGCCAGCCCCACCAACAAGCCATTCGAAACCTGATGTTTGCCAACGCGACTATGCACCCGACTTACAGCAAGCTATTCTTCGTCGCGCAAAACGTTACCGATGCCAAGGAGCAGGCATTTGTTGCGGCGGCAGACTTGATCACTGTCATATGGCAGGTAGTGGAAAGGCAACTGCAAGACAAACCCTAACTGGCTGGTAAGGATATCTCCGTCGCCGATGTGTTGCCCAGGTTTCGCCTTACGTGCGGCTCGACCCGCCGTCATCGAACATAGATAGTCTTTCCTGCTTTAATGGTCTCGATTACCTTGATATCTCGAATCTTTCCACGATCGATCTTGAGCGGGTTGTCCGATAAAATCAGCAGATCAGCGAGCTTCCCTGCTGTCAGGCTACCTTTCTTGTCTTCTTCAAAGAACTGGAACGCGGCTGCCATGGTCAACGCGTAAAGCGCCTGGTATGGCGTTAATCGTTCTTCGATACCGTAGACGGTGCCACTACGCCCGGCGCGATTGGTGGCAATCCAAATCAAGCCCAGCGAATCCACTGGATGAACGGGCGAATCGTGATGGAACGTGACCGAGAAACCGTGTTCCAGAGCACTCTTCAACGGGTTAAGTTTGTTTGTGCGTTCCGGCCCTAGAGTGACTTCATTGTGAAAATCGGCAAAGTAAAAGTTGTGAGTGTTCTGAAATGTCAGTGTGACGTCCAGATCCTCAAGCGTTTCTAACTGATCTTCCCTGAGCACCTGAAGATGAATGAGCTGGGTGCGGATGTCCTCTCGCGGGAATTTGCCCTGTGCACTCTGAATCGCCACTATCGCCTGATCGATTGCCGCGTCACCGAGCGCGTGGATGAATATCGGCACGTTTCGCTTATAGAATTCCTGGATGATCGCATTCAGATCTTCCTGTCTCTCGATCGAAGAATACCCGCGGTAGTCATTCGGCATGCCCTCTTCCTGCGTGTGGTAAGGATCTCGCAAATAAGCCGTACGGCCGGGTGTACCGCCATCCAGGTTGATTTTTCCGCCTGCAATACGAAAGTGGTTCAGGTACTCGTTCGAGTGGACTTTCGCGGTTTCCGCCGCGCCTTGAGATGCTGCTATGATCGCGGCAATGAGATCGATCTTCAGTTTTCCGGATGCGGCATAACTCTTGATCGAGGTGATGTCACGAGGCGTTGCACCAAATTCGAGTGCGGTCGTGAATCCGTTGGATACGTAGAGTTCCTGAGCGCTGTCCAGCAAGGTGACTAACCTATCTCCCTTGCCGATGTCGCCCAATCTCTCGAACACCGGGTAGATGGCTTGCTCCTCCAGGACACCGTTGGGCTCCATGCTATTTGGCATGCGGCGGATTACCCCGCCCTCAGGGGCAACGGATTTCTCATCGATCCCCATGATATCAAGCGCACGGGAGTTAGCAACGACCATATGGGTGGAAAAGTGGAGGAGAGCAATCGGAATATCGTTGCTGACCAGATCGAGATCGGCTTTGGTCGGGTGACGACCGTCTACGAGCATGGCTGTGTCATATCCCCAACCGAACAGCCAATTCTCATCATCGTATGTCCCCTCCTGCAGCTCCGTACGCATCGACTCGACAATCCCAGCAACAGACCGAACTGTTCCGGCCGGCGGGGGGTCTAGATTGACGGTGGCGAGTTTCACCGCGGTCAGCAGAAAATGGCTGTGCGAGTCGATGAAACCCGGGATCAACGTCTTGCCTGCCAGGTCAACAGTCTTTGTGGTATTACTCGCCATGATCATCGCAGCGTCGGTATCACCAACAAAACTGATCTTTCCATTTGCTACGCCGATCGCATCGACATATTCGGGCGTGCTACCTTCCATCGTTAGGATGTCACCACCGAAATAGATCGTCTCCAGAGTAACCTGTTGGCCACTTGGTTGTTGCGCTACCTTGTCTTGGCCCCCAGAACACGAGCTTCCGACGACTGGAAACAACACAAAAAATGCGAATATCCTGACAACTTTCAATCGATTGCTCCTCTTTCAAGCCGGATGCGCCGACGCACGGATGTTAACACCTCACCTAAAAGTCAGATTGACCGTATACGTAAGGACGGCCGTGGTTTGAGAGCACGCAGTCACCGCTCCCAATCCTTGATTGTACACCTGCCTGTCGGCTTATCGATGTTCACGTCGCAGCGATCGACTCGAACGGCGAAGGTCGAAACCAGTCGCGCGATTGTCGGTACCAAGATGATTCCAGGTATCCGTTTCAATCCGATTCCACCATAAAAAAGTGAGAGATTTCGAGCGCTAACGACAGATAGGGAATAGGGGAGCAGTACCCACATTTATATCGAATGGTTGGCCTCGGACTTGTTAGCAAAACTGACGATTTCACATCCGTCAACCAACGCCTAATTTGATCAGTTTACGATCTGATGTGAAATGTGTGGTTGTTCGCAGTATTGTAGCGGGGTGCACAAGGCGGTGGTCTGTTTGGGTAGCGAAAAAGAGGCACATTATTTAGCGATGGCAGCTAAGCGTGCCCAAGCGATGGGCGGTACCTGCGTATCGTCTACCTTTCCTGCACGCAAGCGAGATGCGGCGCTTGAATGGCAGTGTCAAAACAACCATCGGTGGTTCGCTACCTACGCGGATGTCTCAAAGGGATGGTGGTGTCTCATGTGCAGCAGTACACACTCAACCGGGTCAAAACCAATTGTCCCGAAACGCAGTGGCTGTCAGGATCTCATCGGTTGCGCTGAAGCGTGCGTTTGTGGCTGAGCGCATATAGTGAGCAAAGACAATATCCCGCACGACCCCCTATCTGACGGCATACTCCAAGATAAGTCTTTTGTCATTCGGTTTGGCAGTGAGGCATCGCCGTCGCAGAGCCCATTCGCAGGCCGGGTTGAACATATCACTTCCGGACAAGCGACACAGTTCCAATCACTGTCGGAACTCGTGGCGTTTGTAAATCGGGTATTAGCGAGTGTCAAACGCTGACCGGACGACGATCCTCGGAAAACACCTGGCGGTGCATTCGCAATGCGGTCCAAGAACGGCAAGTGGACCAACGTCGTCGGCGAGGTATTGGAGTTTTTACCTCCCTATCGATACTCGCACACACTGTAATTCACCAGCTACGATGATGCGCCTTGCAAGATTACCTATGAACTTGAAGAAAGGGGTTCAGTTCTCATTGATTGCAGAAATACTAACGACAGGGTCGAAGACGGAAAAGTCAATGGCACACGGTGGCAACTTTATCGTGAACAACTTCAAAGCGGTGGTAGAAACAGGGAAACCAACGCTCAGCGGTCGGATGATTTTGGACCCCGCCGGGTTCGCCGCTCCGGTTCACGCATTTGTTAGCTTGCCTGAATACAAGTTTACGATGCATCCAAAAGCAATGGCAATCATCTCAGGCAATTGCGTTCGCCACGAGCGCATAGAGTAAGCGGACGTTCGCGGAGCGTAAAAAAAGGGTCTGCTACCAGGTAACTCACGGCCTCGGCCACGTGCGGTCGTCTGTGAACTGTGTTATGTAGTCCTGTCGGCCGCTATAAACGCCTGTCGGGCCGCTTCCATGTCACGAGGTCGCTCTGACAAGTTTTCCGGATCCCACTCACTTCTGGGGGTGGCTATGAAATCACCGCCGTACACATGAATTGCGGCAGTATACCTGTTCAGGGGATTGTGAACGGAGTGTATGGCATCCTTATCGAGTGAAAAGACTTCACCTGCGGCAATCGTCTTTGCACCTACCGGGACAATAGTGCGGTCAGCTCCGTTCCATAGCATATTGCCTTCCAGTACGCGAGTGGATGCAGACTGATTATCGCCCCCACGGCAAAATGACCGACTATAGTGGATCTTTAACGCCTATTATGACTGATCGGGCTGTCTGTCGGCAAACTGATCCGTTACGAGTCAGCCGATGTTAGTGATTGAGGCTAAGAATTATCGACGTGAATGGCCATACGAAAAATGTGGCCCATGATTCTATTGTTCTAAACTCTATAGACAGCAACCCTTAGCGTCAGCCAACCGCCAGTTTATTTCACAATTATTTAACGACGTGCCGGGTCAGATTTGAGCCATCACATATAAGGCATACACTCTTCGCTTTTAAATTAATTTAGTTTTTACCTGTTTCTAATATTAGAGATATTTTTGCTCTGATACCTATTTTATTCGGGCTTAGGCGTAGTGATTTTGTCTTTGTACAACTCCGCCAAGGGAAGCCAGACTTCCTGGAATAACAGGTTTTCTTTGTCGATATCTGTATCAGCAGACTCGATAATATCGATCGCACGCCGGTACAAGTATTCTTCTAGTTCCAGTTTTGTCGCCATCTTAATTACTCTCTCTCATTAGTATTTCTCATTATGCACGATGATTTAATCATACCTGCAGCAAACTGCTAAGCCGTCGGAAGCAAAAGGCCCCTACGATCGACTTGGATCGTGAGCTCCATTTTACCGCTTCGACTCTTGAACGCCAGCAAGTTTGGGTACAGCGGCCCGACAAAGAACCGAATGTTATGCTCCAGCTACTCGTACTGTCGGCCACAAACCGCCTCTCAGATGCATGGGTAATGGTGTCGTAGCGGACATTGATCGCCTTGCCAGAGCGCAGCCTTTGGATCACTGACGCTTGTTAGGTTGCTGGAAACTAGTCGAAAACATTCGGGCAACCACCATATTCATTAAATTTTTCATCCCAGCGCCTTACATCGTTTGCCCGTCGCCACCGGGAATGGAAAAACTCCATGAG
>JBPCXM010000583.1:0-7847 GCA_051008535.1 Pseudomonadales bacterium
ATATTGAGCAGCACCACAGTCTCGCCGAAACCTACGGTCAAGAAGATCCTGCTGTAGGTTGTGCCAGCTTTAACGCCTTAAATTTGTGGTTGCTTGGATTTCCAGATCAGTCCTTGGGTCAATTGCACGCCTCCCAGACATTGTCTGAGAAATTGGAAAATCCTCACAGTGCTGGGTTCGCCATGGCTTTCACCGGTATCGCTTACCAACTTCGCCGCGACCCGTTGGCTACGCAAAAGCAGGCGGATGATTTGATCCAGTTTTCAACTGAGCAAGGATTGTACTGGATCGCAAACGGTACAATTCTTAAAGGCTGGGCAAAGTCCGTACAGACCCCGGACGCCGGAAACGTCGAGATGATGAAACACGGCCTGAGAATGAAGCGAGAAGCGGGCGCCAATATCGCTGTTCCGTATTTTCTAGGCCTGTTGGCAGAAGCGCAACTAGCGCTGGGTCAGATTGCGGATGCTCAGGCATCGGTCAAGGAAGGATTAGCCTTGGTCGAGAAAAGTAGGGAACGATGGTTCGAGGCTGAATTGCATCGCATGCAAGGTGAATTGACACTTGAGCAAGACGCCACGCAACAATCAGAAGCGGAGCGCTGTTTTGCCCGATCTCTCGAAGTCGCTAGAGAGCAACAGGCCAAGTCCCTGGAGCTACGTGCGGCGCTCAGTTTAGGCCGGCTTTGGCTGCAACAACGGCGATCAACGGAAGCACGCGATTTGCTGCAACCTATTTGCGCATGGTTCGGTGACGGCGTGGAAAACGACGAACTTCGGGACGCTAGGCTATTGATGAAATTGGATAGCTAACGCTCGTAAGCCTTTGAACATAATCGGTTTAAACATTCATTTTCGCTCGTCAGATAGACATCAGAGTTGGCGCCACATTCTCATGAGCGATTTGCGTACTACCCGGTGTCGACGACGGCAATGCGATAGACGAGTATCAAAAAACTCCTCTATTAGGCCGAACAGCCGGAAGTAAATAAAGTAACCGTTACCTTTATTGGTTTGTATCCAGTTCGACTCCAGACCATCTGGCACGTTTCCATCCTCTCTACTCGAGCAGCTTGAACATGACGGCGCCCAAAAAGCCAGCCAACGTGGCTAATCCTACTTCGCTCGGGTTGCCATGCGCCGCCGCCTCCGGGATCATCGCAGCGGCAATCATAGTGAGCATAGCGCCCGCGGCCAGGCCCTCGGCAAACACCAACCAAGTCTCAGCGAGTACACCTGCGAGCAGAAAGCCCAGACCCGCCCCGACGGCGGTTATCACCATCAATGCAAACCACATGAGAAAAATCCGGCGACGGCTCCAGCCCACGCCTAGCATGTTGGCAGAACTCGACAGTGCTTCAGGGAAGTTCGAAAGGAACAGCCCGGCGACGAGGGTGTAGGGGATGGCTTGCGCAAACCTCAGATCTTCGGGCGTGGGGTGCACGGCGATCAGGGTGAACAGTCCGGCGCCGATGACGACACTTTCGGGAATGCCATCGAGCAGAATGCCCAGCCACACGGCCAGGGGCGAGCCTTTGTGCTCTTCGTGGGCTCTGCGCAGCGCAAGTGCCGGTAGCTCTTCTCCGAGGCGCAGAGCCGACGCCGCCGCACGGGTCCACTCGACAGCTTCATTGAGTCGCGTGGCCAAATGTTGCTCCAGCTCGCCCAGGCGCTCAGCCGCGAGATCGCGGCAGGCCTTGTCGAAGTCAGAAGACAAGGACCTGAGTTGTTCGACGTCCTCGCGCGCTAGGGCGAGGCACCTCAGGTCATTCTTCGCCCTTATCGTGCCCACGCTTGTCAATTTGGGCGCGAACAGCATCGCCACTCCAATCAAGTTCCCTGGACCGAAAGACCCGCCAAGTTTGCCGCTGATATCGATGTCCACTTCTCCTTCAAGGACAATGTAGGCTGTGGCGGGCTCATCATCGGGGCCCGAGATCAACTCGCTCTGTCTGAAGTCAACAGGAATCAGCATACTCGCGAGCATCTGGCCCATATCACCGGGCAGCGCATCGAAGGGGTGCACCTCGAGTACTGCTTCCATCACCTTCTGAACTTTTTCGCGTCGACGTTTTGCCAAGTACGCAAGCGTAGTAGAGGTCTTGCGCAAGTAGCCACCCTTCGTGTTGACAACGGCATCCAGCGCCACGAACACCAATCCGCCGAGTACACCGCCACCCAGCATGGCTGAAAAATGGACGTAGGCGTGTTCACTGCCAGCCGCGTGATTCTGCTCCGTGAGGGCGAAGGCCGTGGGCGCGACGAGTTCCAGGCTAAGTGCCGCGATCAACGCACCCGCACCAAATGCGGCCAGTATCGCGATGTACCGCGGCTGAAAACGCACGTTGAGCCCAACGAGGGAGCCAAGAGGCAGCGACACAGCACTGACTGCACCGAGAACCAGCGCCCAGACCACATATATCAGCGTCGCATCTATCATATGAACGTCGGATTATTCACCCTAAATCTGAAACGCGGTGGTATCCACCTGGAATCTATCAGGCCATGAGTTACGCCTTACGGAACCGGTGCATGAACAACTCGGCCGCGAACAGCAGACCGCTACCCAGTCCCAGTGCTGGCAGCACACTCACCTCCAGCGGACCGGTGATTGAGTTGCTAAGTCGATACGTTAGCGTCAACGGGACGTATAAATAAAGCTTTCGATGTATAATTTTCTGAGCTTGCACATTATTAGTGCGTTCACAAAAACCCGCGTCGAAATCTTGGATGCTGGTCGACTCAACGGTGTCTCTGTATGCAATCGGCTTTAGCCGGTCCTATAACACTATAATCTAGTGAGCCAGTGAGCCCGCATGCGGCCGGCTTTGTAAATCTATTATTGCGGAGTTGCAGATGGTGATAAATATTTGAAAGCTCTGGTCAGCCATAAGTTTTTCATCAATCAAAAGCGCAAAGGCTCTGTCATGCAGTTCACGCAATTCCGTGATGGCCCGTTGTCGGCTTTGTTCACCATCTTCTGCAGTAACCCTCGCTTTAATCGCTATGACTTCACGATAAAATTCGTCGATGCGATCCTTCTTGCGCTGTGCCTGCCAACGCAGGAAGGTAAATAGCGCGCTCAGCAAAACGACGAAAAAATAGAAGAAGACATTGATCACTTCCGCATAGCGCTCGATGAAGGACGGTTCGTTCCGTTCCACATAGGCGCGCGCACCCGCGTGTAGCGGGTAGTTTAAACGGTTAACATCAAAATCGTCACGCATATAGTCGAACAAGATAGGCATGTTGTTGGCCAGCAATGATTTGTTCTCAACTAAGGTACGCATCAAACGGTAAATAGTTAATTTAGCTATGTTGGCGTTGGCGACCAGTAGCACATCAACACCCACGGTGACTACCGGTTCCGGATTCATTGCGCCGTAGGTGCTCGCTGGGATGATATAAGGCTCCATTTGCGGGAAAAAAAACCTTATCCCCTGAACACTTCCTCCAGCCTCCAGATCGGAAACATCATTCAAGCTATATAGACGATAATGCTCTCTTACCAGGCCGTGGCTTTTCGGTATAACAGGCGCAAAAATCATAATCACGTCGGGCATTGACTGAATATCATCTACCAGTTGATATTCGTTTTCTGTAATTCCCCAATGGGCTGTTAAGCTGCGCAGAACACGGGCGCCAGGACTCTTGCCATCGCCGACAAAAACGCTGCGACCACGCAAAAGTTGTTTGACTCCAGTGATTACCAGGTCTTTACGATACATAATGTGCAATACGCCACGAAATATCGGCATCACAGCGGTGACGTTATCGGTATAGGGCGCGCTGTTTTCAAGCATGGCAAGATCAAGCCGCCCCTCCCTCAGCGCAGACAATTTTTCCGATGTTTCCAGCATGTCATCCAGAATTATTTCGACATCGGTATCGAGTTCCATTAATGACTGGAATTCATCCAAGAAATCAACGCCGCTTAAACCGTAACGGGCAAATCGCAGGGTTTCTTCCTTATATGTGCAGCCATACAGCAAGGTCGCCAACAATATCGTCATCAGTAACAGCACGAACCGCCTATTCTTATATTTATCGACATGTTGCATAGCGGCTTGTGGATCAACGTGGTGATCTAATCAACGTCAAAAAACCCACCGCGATAGCGGCAGCTGCAGATTTACTGGGTGTCTTTCGATTCGCCGTCAAGATCGCTAGTCGGATGCGCAAGTACGCTATACTACCCTTACTTGCCATGCATCTCGTCCAATCTTTGGCGCAGCAAGTTGGCCCACTGCCTCACGATACGTTTTGCCTCGGCAGAGTTTCTGACTCGGCTGCTCCACTGAAAATGTCCGTAGCTACGCCCGGCCTTTCTGTCAATCGCGCGAGCGAGAATCTCACCACTGACGGAATCATAGAGCTCCAAATAGAGTGTGGCTGCACCAGCCGAGCTGGTAAATGTGCGTGACCTTCCCGCCTCCATTTTATCCGGCGCAGTAACGTCAAGATCAATGATCACGGGGCGAATGAGCAGCACATCGTTAGCGGGCGTATCGACTACTTGATAGCCACCCACTTTGTCGAGCTCTTCGACGAATACATCGCGAAAGACATCCGCCATATCTCTTTTGATCCTCTCCATGTCCTTATCGGAAATGCGACTGCTAAGCGCCCTCCGTTCGCGATTTTGCTTTTTCTGCCAGTTTTTCTTGAAGGCGACGTGACAGTCAAGAATCAACACCCTGTGGTAGATGCTAAAATCCGCTTCCGGCTTTTGATAAGCGAGCGCAACTTTTGTCTTGTGCAGGCGGTGCAAGCCATCATGCGTAACCTCAGGCAATTCTTCCTTCGCGCCTAAGAAGCCGCTGTAGCTTACAAACGTCAACACCAAGACCAACATCAGCGAATCGGTGGTAAGAATTGCACGTTTCGACAATAAAAGATCGTTCAGGTTACGGATCATATTAGCCTCCTTCCTAGTTCGCTATCTTGAATAATTTAATATACAAAGATCTTCATCGCAAGCGTCCTAAATCACTACATAGCTTTATCCACACCACAAAATACTAAGCAGGCGATCTCACTTGCTACCAGTACTTTTCCAGTGGCAGCAGCGATATCGTCGCCGATTTGAAGCGGCTCAAGGAGCTGGTAGCGGGCTCGTGGCGAATCACCTGTTCTTTGCCGTTGACGGTACCGTGCCATTCCAACTTATTCCTTTCGTTCAGTGCGACTTGCCAACTGTTTTGCGGTTGCATGTTGGTTTCGATGTCACGAGCTATTTCGCTTGCTAACGCGGGACTATCAATAATGAGCGCGGTTTCTGTATTGAGCAGCTGTGAGCGAGGGTTGAGATTAAAAGAGCCCACAAAAACGAGTTTCCGATCGAACACCACCGATTTTGCATGCAAGCTGTACTTGAATTCGGTGCAATTGAGATGGTTATTGTCAACCTGCGTCTCACACGAGTTGGCGTCTGTCCTAAATTCGTATAGGCCAACACCCTTTTTCAATAGCTCTTTGCGGTTACGGGTATAACCCGCATGAATGGTCCATACGTCGGTCGATGCTAGCGAGTTCGTCAACACATTTATTTTCAGCTCGCGCTGCACTAAAGGCGCCAGTTTTTCCAGCATTTCGTCCATCAGTGTAAAATAGGCTGATTCGATCAACACCTCGGCTTTCGCTTGGGCGAGCAGGGTAAGCAGGCTGTCTGCTACCGCTGTACCTGTCTTTTCGTCGCCTGCCGTAATGGCAGGCGGGTTATAAACGAATTCAGCGGGCGCCCATAAAGCCTTCTCAAGCCAGCCGTCGATCAGCGCCTGTTGGCCCCGTACGGTGAGCGGCAGTGGGTAGGGTTGGTTATCTTTTGTATCAGCGAATTTATGCCAAGTGGAATAACGCTCTTCAAGTTCCTGCTCGGATAGTTTGACCGATGTCAGAGCACCAATCGGTATAGACCACTCGCTATTCCACATGACGTCAAATTGTTGCGACACCGATTCCACCACCGGACCCATCGCCAGTAACTCACGGTCGCGGTGATTCATCTCTTCGCTGGCATCAAAGTATTCGTCGCCGATATTGCGGCCGCCGACAATAGCAAGGCTATTATCGACGATAAACGTTTTGCTGTGCATGCGACGATTGAGGCGGCGGAAGCCAACCAGAAAGTTCATCCATTTCCGCACACCACTGCGAAATCCGGCGTTAAACGGGTTATAGACGCGCACGTCGATATTGGGATGTGCCGTCAGCGCTATTAAGCCATTGTCTTTGTTGCCGACGCCATAGTCATCCAATAGCAGGCGCACCCGCACGCCCTGCTCTGCGGCGGACAAAATCCGCTCCGCAAGAATTCTTCCAGTCTTGTCGGCGTTCCAGATGTAATACTGGGCATCGAGCGTGCGTTGAGCACGCCCCGCCAAGGCGACACGGCTGGTGAACGCTTGTCTACCTGAGTCCAGTAGAATAATGCCAGATTTGCCGCCGTGAACTTTAGCTTGCGACGCCGTCAGTTGACCCAAGGAGGTTGTCAGCGGGTCTTGCAGGCGCTGCGCTACGGTTTTCTCAACCTTTGCTGGTCGTGTGGCGCAACCCATGGTCAACATAAGACAAAGAAGAACCGCTAGATTTCGTGTCATAAAGCTCGTTTCTCGGGAGTGTCGCATAGGCTATCGACGGCAATCTTGATACTACCCGGGTGCCAACTAAGGTGCTATTGTAGCCGTAAGCACAGAATAATTCATGAGGGGAACAATCAATGCTAGTAAAATTCCTTTTATTCCTTGCAATGTTGCTACTTCAATTGCAGTCAACCATCGCGCATGCCGAGGCTTCTTGCCTGCGAAGCGTCGACGAGCGCCCGAAAATCGGATTGGTGTTGGGAGGTGGTGGCGCCAGGGGGGCGGCGCATATCGGTGTCATTCAGAAATTGGAGGAACTGCGTGTACCGGTAGACATTGTCACCGGCACCAGTATGGGTTCGATTGTGGGTGGCCTGCACGCGACCGGTATGTCCGGCTCGGAGCTGGAAGAACTCGTTGTGAAAATTGATTGGCCTGAACTTTTTAAAGATGACACACGACGAGCCGATCAACCATTCCGGCGCAAGCGGGACGACGACTTGAGTCTATTCGGACCCAAGCTAGGGGTGGGTAAAAACGCTTCGTTACTGCCGCAAGGTGCCATTAGCGGGCAAAAAATCTCGTTCTTTTTCGAATCTGTCGTCAATCAACACGTGCAAACCCGTGACTTCGACCAATTCCCGATTCCGTTTCGCGCGGTCGCCGCCGATATTATTACCGGCAAGCAAGTGGTGCTCGACCAGGGTGATTTGGCCCTCGCCATGCGAGCGAGCATGTCGATTCCGGGGGCATTCGCGCCGGTGCAACAAAATGATTATATGCTGGTTGACGGCGGCATCGTCAATAACATCCCCGTCGATGTGGCGCGTAACATGGGGGCCGATATTATTATTGCGGTAGACGTGGGTACGCCGCTACAAGGCCGTGAAAAGCTGGGTAATCTGGTGGCCATCACCGCTCAGCTTTCCGGTTTGATGGTGGTGAACAATTCCAAAGCGCAGCTAGCGACACTGGGAACAAATGATTTCCATGTGGCACCGGCACTTGGAAACGACATTTCTTCCAGTGATTTCGCCCATATTGCCAAGGCGATTCCGCTAGGCTATCAAGCGACTGACGCATTGAGCGACAAACTATTGCCGTTGGCATTGACGCCGGAAGCTTATGCTACCTATAGACAGCAAATTCGAGCCTGCCAAACGGGTCTACCGGTTGTGCAATTTGTGGAGATTGTTAACAAATCCCGCTTTCGCGATGCGGTGATCACTGAAAAACTTCACACGGTCATCGGTCAACCACTGGATAC
>JBPCXM010000584.1:0-2831 GCA_051008535.1 Pseudomonadales bacterium
GGTGGGGTATTGCGTTATAACCACGCTCGGAAAGTGCCTCAACCGTTATATTTGGCAACGGTCGGGTGACGCTGAAGGTAACTAGATCTGGCGGTAGCAACTGGTGGTGGAAGCGAGTTGCGCCAACCGCTTCCTGAGCCGACATGCCAAAGTCCGCGACGTTAATGATGCTCTGAAAGACAGAAGTGAAAATCGTCGAACCACCCGGTGAGCCTACCACCACATCGACTTTGTCATCGCGCAGCAAAATGGTCGGCGACATGGAGGAGAGCATACGTTTGCTGGGTGCTATCTCGTTCGCAGTATGGCCGACAACACCGTAAAAGTTGGTAACGCCTGGCTTGATGCTGAAATCGTCCATCTCATTATTTAGCAGAAAACCGGCGCCTTCGACCACCGTTCCGCTGCCGAACCAGGTATTTAGCGTATAAGTGTTCGACACCGCATTGCCTTCCTTGTCAATGATGGAGAAATGGGTGGTGCTATGGCCTTCTTCGAGTCCAGGTCGCACGTTGTCCAATGCGGAGATTTCCGCGGGGTCGACCTCCTCTGCACGCGAGCGGATGTAGTCGTTATCAATCAGATTGGCCATGGGCACTTTCACGAAAGCTGGGTCACCCAGGTATTCGGCACGGTCCGCGAACACGCGCTTTTCCATTTCCGCGACGAGGTGAATGTACTGCGGCGAGTTGTGCGCGACATTGGCAAACTCGTCGTCTAGAAAATCTTTCATCTTTAACAGCTGGATAACCGCAAAACCGCCGGAACTCGGCACGGGCGCACTTAGAACTTCATAGTCGCGCCACTGCGCGCGCAGCGGCTCACGCCAAACGGGCTGGTAAGCGGCAAGGTCGGCTACGTCGATCAAGCCGTTTGTCTTCGTCATATGCGCAGCGATCATCTTCGCGGTGTCGCCGCGATAGAATCCATCGGTGCCGTGGTTGGCGATTCGCTGCAACGTGGCGGCCATTTCTGGTTGCGTAAAACGATGATCGGCGTGCGCTTTGGAAAAATACACGCCGAAATTAGTCGCGCCCTCGTAACCGGGTGCCTCTTCCGCTATGCGGTCGGCGAGATGGGCGGGCATAACAAAGCCATCGCCGGCCAAGGCGATCGCTGGCGCTAATAACGCTGACCACGGTCGCTTGCCGTGGCGCTGATGTGCCGCCCAGAGCCCTGCAACCGTGCCCGGTACGCCGGCCGCTTTTGCTCCAACTAAGCTTGAGTTCTCGATGACATTGCCTTGCGCATCCAGAAACATATCACGGCTTGCGGCAGCGGGAGCTACCTCGCGGTAATCGAGAAGATCGGCACCCGCTTTTGTTTTGATCAGCATAAATCCACCACCGCCGATGTTTCCGGCTTCCGGATAAGTCACGGCCAATGTGAATGCCGCTGCCACGGCCGCGTCAATAGCGTTACCGCCGTTCTGCAGCACGGCCTGTGCCACGTCGGCGCTAAAGCTGTCGGGCATGGCTATCGCGGCGACGCCCAAAGAGGGCCGTTGCGTCGGTGAGGATGTGCAACCGAACAATAAAGCACTGAAAAAGAATATTAGAATTTGTCGACGCGTGATCACGTTGCAAGTCTCCGTTAAAGCGGCGGTCGCCGTTGGACATTCGGCGCATACGTTAACCTAGTGGGCGTATGGTGGCCACCATGATTTGCCGTATACTGCGGTAACCGCAGTAAATGAAAAGTAGCAGCCAATCTTTTGAGTGATGATTCTTTAAAAAATAAACCAGTCCCACGTCGCCGGGTCGCGCGTTTATCGCGTATGGTGCAGTTGGCAACCGGAGTCGCCGGCGGTATGTTGGCCGAAGGTGGACGCCAGCTAACGCAGGGCAAGCGCCCGAAGGCCAAAGACTTATTGCTGACGCCAGCTAACGCAAGACGGGTCACCGACCAGCTCGCGCACCTGCGTGGTGCAGCGATGAAAGTTGGGCAAATGCTGTCTATGGATACCGGCGACATGTTGCCCAAGGAGCTGACCGATATCCTCGCGCGTCTGCGTTCTGACGCGCAAGCGATGCCTGCCGCACAACTGGAACAGGTGCTAATTGACGCTTACGGCGAAGATTGGCATGACGCGCTGTACTCGTTCGAATACGATCCGCTGGCGGCCGCTTCGATTGGTCAAGTCCACAAGGCAGTCTCGCAAAAGGGCGAGCATATCGTACTGAAAATTCAGTACCCCGGTGTCAGGGAGAGTATCGATAGCGATATTGATAACGTCGCCACGCTATTGCGCATCTCCGGTCTATTGCCCGATGGCATCGACATTCAACCGCTATTGGCAGTCGCCAAGGAACAGCTCCGCGACGAAGCAGACTATCTCAAGGAAGCCGACTACCTGCAGCGCTATAGCGCATTATTGGCAGATGACGAACGTTTTCTACTACCAAGCGTGGACGAAGAGTTAACCACACCAGAAATACTGGCCATGAGCTATGTGCCTGGCGCGCCGATTGAATCGCTGGCTAAAAAAAGCCAGAAAGAACGTGACCGTATCATGAGTTTGCTATTGGAATTATTTTTCCGTGAATTGTTTGAATTCCGGCTGGTGCAAACCGACCCCAATTTTGCCAACTATGCTTACGATGCAACAACGTGCCAGCTGGTATTGTTGGACTTCGGTGCCACACAAGCATTTGATGAGGACTTCGCCGAAGGCTACCGCGAATTGCTGGCCGCGGCGTTGGCCGAAGATCGCCAGCAAATTCAAGAGGCCGCCGAAGCCATCGGCTATGCGCTGGGTGAAGATGAAACGTATCGCGAGCTGGTATTTGAACTGTTTCAGATGGCGACCGAACCGCTGTGTTACAAGGGAG
>JBPCXM010000585.1:0-2525 GCA_051008535.1 Pseudomonadales bacterium
TCAAACAACAGACTGCTGAACAATAGTTTCGAGCGAGCTCCAAGAGTCTTTAAAATCGCTTGTTCCATATAGCGTTCATCCATACTGGTTTGAACGCTTGCGAACAGCACGATCACACCTGATAGCAGTATTAACCCTAACACTAATTCTATGGCGCTGCTAACGCGATCGATAATTGTGCGCACCTGACGAATGACTGCGTCAACTTCGATAATACCGACAGTCGGAAATTTCTTTAGCAGGCGCGGCATGATTGCAGACTGAGTTTTCGGTAAGAAAAAACTGGTCATATAGGTGGCTGGAAACCCGCTCAAGCTGCCGGGCGACAAAATCATAAAAAATTGGGGCGCATTTGCTCCCAATCCAGCGCACGGATGCTACTCACATTGGCGGTTAGCATTCGTTCTGCAACCGTGAAGCTGACTTTATCACCGACTGCAAGTTGCAGACGCTCGGCCAAACCTGCTTCAACCGACAACTGTTGACCCCGATCGGGCTGCCACCAGGCACCGGCAATTAATTCGTTGTCTGTCGGCAAATGTTCGGCCCAGGTCAGATTAATCTCGCGATCGTAGTTCGCCCTTGTTTCTTCATCAAGCATGGTTACATCCGCCAACGCCACACCATTAATAGTACTGATGCGACCGCGCACCATAGGAAACAAGCCCGCGGTTTCAATGCCGGCATCCGCTAGCAACGAACGTACCTCATCAACTTGTTGCGGTGTAATATTGAGCAAAAAATGGTTGGGAGTGTTGGCTGGCATTTGTAGGCGCCACTCCTCCAATAGCGAGGTGCGTACCAACAGCAATACCAGCAATAGCATTAATGCCAAGGTAAACGCAAACACCTGCAGTGCGCTGTGGGCTGCACGGCGGCGAATACCGGCCAAGGCCAACGCGACCGGATGCGCCGCTTGCATACCGGTTACCTTCGCAGATTTCAGCAGCAGCCAGGTCATAAATAACACCGTCGCAGCAACACCGGCGACACCAGCGCTGAGTGCAAGCGTTATTTTCGCATCACCCGAATATAAATAGACAATACTCACCAGACCCAAAATACCAAACAAGTAAATAGCGCGTTGATTAAAGTCGGGGCTGCCAAGATCGCGCCTCAGGACCCGCATCGGAGCAACGTGTTGTAAATGAAGAATCGCGGGCAGGGCAAAAGCGATAAAGCTGATTATTGCCGTGGCAGTACCCAACACGAAAGGCCGCCCCCCCGCGTCTGGCAGGTTAACGCGCAGCACCTCGCTGACGGTGTTCACCGCAATCGTTTGTAAGCCCCAACCCAGCAGGCAGCCGCATGCAACCGCCAATACGCTTAGCAGCAGTAAATGAGTCAAGTAAAAACTCAGCACTCGTTTCGACGTAGCGCCCAAACTACGCAAAATGGCTACGTAATCGAAATGCCGCTCCGTGTAACGACGTGTGGCGATAGCGATGGCAATGCCCGCGAGTATCACACCCATGGAACCCGCCAACAGTAAGAAACCCTCCGCGCGGTCCAGCGCTCTTGCAAGTGTGGGCTGACTGTCACGCACGCCTAGCACTCTTTGATTGCTACCCAATTGCGGTTTCAGCTCTTCCAAATAGGCATCGAGCGATGCGGCACCACCTTGCAGAAGCAGATTGTATTGCACGCGGCTACCGGGCTGAATGACGCCAGTCGCAGGAATATCCGCACTGTTCATGAGTAACCGCGGACCGTAGGAAAATACGCTAAAACCACTGTCGGGTTCCCTCGTTACCACTGCGCTGACGCCAAATTCAGCATTGCCCACCGCAAGCTTATCGCCGACCTCCAACCCTAACACTTGCATTAAGCGGGCATCAGCCCAAACTTCGCCAATCGATGGACCATGGGCAACGACTTGCGGGGTCTGCTGCTGTCCGGGTTGTATCGTTAGCTCGCCCAACAAAGGATAGGCCGCGCTCACCGCCTTGACCGCAGCGAGTTGCATTGCGTCGCCGGCTAGTACCATGGTCGGAAAGTGGAGAACTTGCGCATGACGCAGATCGTAACCGTTAGCCAATTGCAGCCACTCATCCGGGATCGCTTTGTTGCTGCGCAGCAGCCTATCGGCAGCGATAAACTCGTTACTCTCGGCGAGTATCGCGCCATTAATACGTTCTACGAATTGGGCAATACCAACCACAATAGTGACCGCTACAGTCAGGGCACCAATTAACAGCCCTAACTCCCCGCCGCGCCAATCGCGCCATAGCAGCCTCACTCCGAGTAGTAGTTGCTGCATATGTTTTATTCGCTGACCATCCGGCCTGCTTCCAGTTGCACACGTCGTGCACAACGCTTGGCCAGACGTTCCTCGTGCGTTACTAAAACCAGGGTGCGATCGGCGTCTTGATTCAATTCAAACAGCAAATCGATAATGCGAGCTCCGGTTTTGGTATCAAGATTACCGGTCGGCTCGTCAGCGAACAAAATGGGTGCCTCCGACGCGAAAGCGCGTGCAATCGCCACCCGTTGTTGCTCACCACCGGATAGCTGGCGAGGATAGT
>JBPCXM010000586.1:0-8692 GCA_051008535.1 Pseudomonadales bacterium
GGTATCGGTCGTGGCTTGTGCGAAGAGTTGTGCGCTCAGGGGGCTGTTGTCTACGCCGCCGATGTCAATGAAGCCGGCTTGCAGGAATTCAAAAGTTCGGCGCCGGCAAACGTAACCATTATTCCCGTACGGCTCGACGTTAGCCAGGAAGCCGATTTCGAGCAGGCCATCGCCACCCTTCTCAAAGGGCATGGCAAGCTTGATTTACTGGTTAATAACGCCGGCATTGTGCTCGGCGGTGACTTTAGTGAGACCTCCAACGAAGAACTACGCAAGCTTTTCGACATTAATTTGTGGGGAGTCATCTATGGCACACAACAAGCGTATCGAGTCATGATCAAGCAAGGCTACGGCCATATCGTTAACGTATCTTCATCGGCGGGTAGCATGCCGGTACCCATGTCAACGGCATACTGCGCGTCCAAACACGCTATCGTCGGCTTTAGCCATTCCTTGCGAGAAGAAGCCGCGTTGTACGGTGTGAAGGTGAGTGTCGTATTACCCGGCATGGTGAAATCCGGCTTGTGGGACGCGGCGCTGAATGTAAAAGACTATAACTACAAGGCCGAGATGGAGAGTATGCCGCTGAAACAGATAAGCCCACGCCAGGCTGGCGCCGCCATCGTGAAAGGCATCGCAAAAAATGATCGCACCATTGCTTTTCCGTTGATCAATAAAATTATTTTACGGCTTTATCAATTGATGCCCGGCATGGGCACGAAGTTGTTTGTTAAGTCACTGGTCCAGCCGTTGGCAGATTCTTTGGCTAAATCTAAATAGAGCCACTTATCGTTATGACCACCTTGGTGCGCCAGTTTAAGAAATGACGAACAGCTATAAATAAGCCTATTCCAATCGATGAAGTACTTCGCCATCGATCATGGTAAGGATTACTTTGGCATCAATGATGATCTTTTCGCTGGCAATGGCGGAAAATGCAACGATCAGCACCAGGATGGACAGCGCAATTTTGCCGTTATGATTCGCATTTTGACACCTCTTTATTTGGGTTATTTTAACGTCGGTCCTTAGCTGGAACAAACGCGAATCCGATCGCGCCTGCTATACTCGTCGTCGCTCTGCGAATTGCGACAATTCAACTACTCGAGAGCTAAAATCAATGACTGACATGAGTTCGACGACCGCACCGCGAGATCCGCAAACTATCATGTTGAGCGCGGGCACCATTCCCAAAGCGACGTTCAAGCAACGCGTATCTGCAGCTAGTGAAGCGGGCTTCGGCGCGATTTCCCTGTTCCCCGAACACTATCTGAACGCCTTAAAGCGCGAAAAGCTAACTGTATCGAACATGCAGGAAATTTTAGCAGCCAAAGCGGTCTTGTTAGATGAAGTCGATCCACTGTTGGATTGGTTTGGTCCGCCCGACCGAGGCGCTTCACGTTCGGAAAGTTTGCTCTACGAGATTGCCGACGCCTTCGGCGCTACGACCATGAACGTGGCACCCGGCCTCGCTCCCGCACTATCGCAAGCAGAAGTCACCGACGCCTTCGGCAGGGTTTGTGAGCGCGCCGGCCGGCATGGGCTCTTGGCTACGCTTGAATTCCTGCCGTGGAGCGTGGTTCCCAATTTGTCTACCGCGTTGCAAATTGCCTATGACTGCGCACAACCCAACGCCCGTGTAATGTTAGACACATGGCATTTTTTTCGCAGCAAAGGGCAAGTCGCCGATCTATTCAAACTTTCGGCGGCACAGGTCGCGTTGATAAGCAGCGTGCAAATTAATGACGCGCCTACGCGGAGAAGGCCTTATACGCACGAGGAGCAAAAGATGGTGCGCAATGGCATGCTATCGATGGGCTGGAATTCAATGCGCGTAATGGGCTTTGTGAATATGGTGAAACTCAGTACAAAAACCAAGCATCCCGGAGCCGATGCCAATGAACTCGCCAAAGACGCTTGTTTTGCGCGCTTGATGCCGGGCGCGGGCAACATTCCGCTTGCGGAAATACTCTCCGCTTTATACGCCCAAGGTGCGACTCCAAAAATTGGGTTGGAAATATTTTCACTTTCCACCCTACCGGCAAACGAGGTCGCGCAACAGGCAATGCAAGCTTATAGATCTACTGCTGCCGACGTCGTCTTCCAATAAGACAATCCAATAGCTCTACTGGCGGTTACGGTCATGCTCAGGTATCTTAGGATGTGATGCAGCACAAAACGAGCGGAGAATACATGGCCACTTGCGGCGAGGTTCTGGTTAGAATTCTTGAAAACTATGGCGTAGATACAGTCTTTGGTATCCCTGGTGTACACACTATTGAATTGTATCGCGGTTTGCCTCAGAGCGATATTCGCCATGTGACTCCACGCCATGAACAAGGCGCCGGTTTTATGGCCGACGGTTATGCACGAGCCACCGGCAAGCCCGGCGTGTGTTTTATTATTACCGGCCCCGGCATGACCAATATCGCCACCGCCATGGGCCAAGCAATGGGAGACTCGATCCCGATGCTGGTGATCTCCTCGGTTAACCGTAGCGCGCAGTTGGGCATGGGCGAGGGTTTCCTACACGAACTTCCCGACCAACGCAATCTCATTGCAGGTCTATCTGTTTTCAGTCATCGAATCACCCACATTGACCAGTTACCGAAAGTGTTAGCGCGCGCTTTTGCGATCTTTGCTAGTGAACGTCCAGGTCCGGTGCATATCGAAATACCAATCGATGTCATCACCACGACGGCCGGTCACCTCGATGTTAAACCTTTTCCTATGCCGACAGCACCCGCCCCCGCTCGGCCTACGGTTGTCGAAGCCGTCGAGCTGTTAAAACATGCTAAGCGCCCGCTGATTGCCATTGGAGGTGGCGCCGTTAAGGCCTCTACCGAAGTGATCGCGCTGGCGGAAAAGCTCAACGCGCCGGTCATCAACACCGTCAATGCTAAAGGGGTTATGCCTTACTCTCACCCTCTCGCCGTCGGAGGATCCGGTTCCTGCGATATTATCCGTCAAGAACTAAATCAAGCCGACGTTGTCTTGGCCGTGGGCACTGAGTTTGGCGAAACCGATTACGACTACTTCTTCGCAGGTCCTGTCGAAATTGGCGGCACGTTGATTCGTGTCGACATTGATGCTAGCCAACTCACTCGCAATGTCAAACCGTCATTGGCAATTCGCAGTGACGCCGCGTACGCTCTTGCGGCAATAGAATCCTGCCTGCCCGAGGTTGCAGCAGTAGACAGCGGTCCAGAGCGTGCACGGACTCTGCGTGACGGCGCACGCGCGATAGCAAACTCGAAGTACGACGCCTTCTTCGCCGCACTAAACGAAGCGCTGCCAGAATTGATTATCGCCGGTGACTCCACACAACCGACCTACTACGCCTGGTTGTGTTACGAAACTGCCGCCCCGCGTCGCTACTTCCACTCGGCCAGTGGCTACGGCACGCTTGGCTACGCTATTCCCGCAGCCATCGGCGCTAAACTGGGTCAACCTAAAAAGCCAGTCATTGCTCTTATTGGTGACGGTGCTGCCCAGTTCACGATTGGCGAACTTGCCAGCGCGGTAGAAGCGCAAATAGCGGTTATCTTTTTGCTGTGGAACAACATTGGTTACGGCGAGATCCGTCGTTTTATGGACGATGTCAATGTCGAACGTGTTGGTGTCGATATTCACACACCAGATTTCATAAAAATCGGTGATGGCTTCGGTTGTGCCACGGTACGCCCCACAACGCTAGCAGAATTGAAAACCGCACTGATAGAGGCCGATGATCGCAACGGACCAACGCTGATTGAGGTCATGGAAAGCGACTTCAGTGATGGACACCCGTTCTCCTAACTGCACGGCGATGTAGCACGATAGTACTAGTACTTCAGTAGAATTTACTTATTCATTGCATTTCTTCACAGTTCCATCCGTGGCTGGTTAATGGAAATTTGACCTAGCGCTCCAATATTCCAACCGGCCATACTGCGTTCGCATAAAGCGGCGGCGTTACCGTTAGCTGTAGCCCGCGTGACACTGGTGGCAGACACGCCACACGCCCCTCTTGCATTTTCGGCTCTTACTAAATTGTTAAAGCTCGGGGAAATGCCAATGTCATCCGAAGCGGTTGCGGAAGCCAAACCATCCAGCGAGTCAGCGCCACGACGCAAGGCATGGATATATGTGCTGATTGCAGTGCTTGTGGTTGTTTCTTTTTCCTATCTTAGTCTCACCAAACGCAAAGACAATGCCGCCAACCATGATTTCTATCGTGTTTTGTACGAAACCTCCAATGAGTTCAAGGAGAACTTGTTGCGCTTAGATCGGATGCACAAATCTTGTGCCAGCCCATCTACCATCAGATCGCTGTTGCCAAGCTACACTGAAACTAAACGCGAAGCATGCTACTCACCGGTTAAAGAAGGGGAGAAACAAGCGCCTGTGGAAGGCCGTGTTTATAGTTACCAACTAGATGGGCAAGACCTCAAAATCAAAGGTAAAGTTGAAGACGGATACGGAGATATCACTGTAATCGAAGCCATGCTAAACGTAGAAGATATATTGCCATTGCCCAAGCAAGGCTTCAGTCGCTACTTGTTTGCCGGCGAAAAAGGTAATGTACTGGCAACTGCTGGCGGCGAAAAAACAATTTCGATCGTAGATTTAGAGAGCATTAACAGGGCAATATTAGGCAAGAAACGGGGTTTCTGGTCTAGTTTTAAGGAGCAACCTGTTACTGCTGTACATGGGAATGAATCGCGTTTACCTGGCTACGGCAGCCACGTCGATATGCAACTATCCTACGGCGAATTCCGTATTTTTGTGTTCCCTTTTACGCTAGCAAACCCAATAGAAAAAGAAGACTGTAATAAAGCTGACACCACCACATCATGTTCGATAGATAAACTCTACCTGGTTGGTTTGCTACCAAAACAAAAGCTGATTAGCGGTGGCTCCGGGCCCTGGAATGTGTCCTTAGTGTTGGTAACACTGGTGAGCTTGATGTTTATGTGGACGCTTATGCGCGTTTACTTGCTACCTAAGAGCCAGTCAATTACCCCCATGTATCGGGGCGTTACGATGGTATCGGGCTACGGGTTTTACGTTGTAGTGATTGCCCTGGTGCTAGCGTTCATGCAAATGAAGGCGTTGCAGATGAGCAAGGACGCCGCCGCGTTCGACTATGCACAGAAGCTGTATAAAGAGTTAAACGTCGACCTCCTCAAGGTGTTCAACGGACTGAACGGCTACCGCGACTTTTATCACGCTTTGGTGAGTGAGCTCAATGAGCTAAGTGCAGACGTCAACAAAAGCCCGGTTCCGGACGCCGAGACGCTAACTGACCCATTGTCGTCATCGCCTGCATCGGCAGAATTCTCGAACATGATTGGAACATCACTCAATTCGATAGCGAGCAAGTCTTGCAATGATGTTTTCGCAGGATTACTACCCAAATATGCCTTAACACCTTATAAAATCTATCCAATCGAAGCTACCCACGACAAAAATCAAGCAACAGCGGTTCTCAGCCTGGAGGACAAACTAGACGAATCCGCCGAAAGAGTGCTGCTGCATGCTCATCAAATCGACTCAAAAAAAACACCTACTCTGGCTTTTATGGCCGGTAATCTAGAGGTCGCCCTGAAACCAAAACATGCTTCTTACATCAGGCATGGCGAAAACAACTATTTGCCCTCCAATATATTCACGGTATTTGCCTTCAATGAGGCGGGCATAACCAACTTACCGTCGATATATTATCAAGAACACAATGCCCCTCCGCGTACCGCCGATCTTTCTCATCGAGATTATTATAAGCAAGTCAGGGACACTAATGGATGGCCGCTACAGCTATGCCCCACTGCCGAAGAAAACGCATGTCATAAATGCAAATTCGAAAACGTCTATATTCAGCGCTTGTTGAATATTAACGATGGCACCAGAGGCACCACCATTTCAATGCCCATGTTTGCACCTAGTGGAGCAAACATCGCAAATAATGACGAGTTGGCAGCTTATACTATGGGAGCCGATGTAGTACTGCCTTCGTTAAGTCTCGCGGAACCTGCGCCTTACGACTTTACCTATATGGTTGTCGATCGCAATAGTGGCGATGTTTTATTCCATAGTGACGAAAGCCGCACCCTAGTTGAAAACCTGTTCTACTCTGGCAACAGCAAGTCCAACCTCAGCCAGTGGATTAAGGCCGGGCTGGATCACTACCCAGAATTGGGCGGCGATATCATCACAGGCGACTACCACGGGCAGGCAGGTCGATTCGTGTTAATCCCTGCGCCGGTCGATGCCTGGGCCATCGTAGTTTTTTATCCAAACGACAGTCTCGACTCATTGATGACTAACCAGTTTCTATTCATCAGCGTCACTTTTGCGGTCGCGCTGTTAATATTGACTGGGTTGTTATTTGTTTGTCGGCACTTTATGTGTACCCATACGTTGAAGAGCAGGTTATCCATCCCGCAAAAAATCAATGGCCGCATGTTAATCATGATCGGCTCCATATTACTTGGCGCTACTTATTGCCTTTTCAGTATCGGCCTGTTGTTTGATTTGGCTAAAATCTACCCGCGGTCGGCTGGCATCTTCTCACTTTTAATACCTGCGCTTGGATTGTTAGTACTGTTGTTGTATCTACTGCTCCGGGACTGCACTGCTCGCTTTACGGATAATAACTCTAGTAGACGTACTGCGACACGTAGCAAAGGTATAAAACGACCTTTTACGTCGGCCGTTGCTCTGGCTGCTTTGCACGTCAGCTATTTGCATTATGCCGCGCCAATGCCCCTGAAAGGATTGGAATTTCACTATCAACAGCTGAACTGCAATCGGTTTAACTACGAGCGCCAGGAAAGTATTAAAATGGCCTTAAGTCGATTTCCTAACTCTATTACTCAGCGGCGCATAGACCCTCTGAAGCTACTGCCGATAGAGCCCGGGCTACGGCGCAAACTACAACGTGAGGAAGAGCGTTGTAAGCAGCATTCTTCGCAAACTGAACCGGCTGATTCTCCGAATCTAAGCACGCTGGCAGGTACTACCTATCTATGGCAATGGATAAATACCTATTTGCTATCAACCGACTTATCCAGCTCTACGGCAATGGCTTCGGAGTACGAGCTGAGGCGGACTATGTCAAAAGCGAATTTCCCGATCGCTATTCCAATTGCTTTGAATTACGATTTGAACCCGGCCTTTTGGTTTTTACTGCTATTTTTCTCCTGCATCTTGTTGCCAGCGATCATTTTTGGATGGATAACGTTTAATCGCCGGGTGTTGTGGAGCCGTTTCTATTTCCCGGACAGTTTCATCCAACATATCGAGAAGTTGTGCAGATCGCAATCGTCACTTCCACAGGAGCACCGAAATCAGAAACTTATAATCGAGTGCGGCTATACCAAACTAAATGGTATAGGTCTCGAGTTATTGCTCAGGTCGGCGTCAATGCCAGACGGTAATTCTGCGCAAACCATGTCAAATGTATTGTTACCGGGCTTTGATGAGCTCTACAAACGTAGTCCTTATCTAAATAGACTCGAAGACAGCAATAGCTTGCTACCCAACCTGAAACTTAACATCGAACATGACACCGAAAGAAGCGTGACGGATGTGCAAATCTGGGATATCGAAACCTGCCTTGAAAACGCCGAACAGCGTCAACATTTGCTGAACCTGATCATGGAAATCAAGTCGCTGACGCTGGCAGGTCAGTTCAATCGTTTTAAAATTTTCACCGGATTTCACAGCCTTCAACGAGTCAAAATTAAAGATTCCTTGTCTACGGAACAAGGATCATCCCTTGAGCATGCCGAATATCTGTCATGGGCGGAGTGCCTGATGGATTTTAATGTCAAAGTGCCAGATGCTTTTGAAGAAGGGTTGGACAAACAATTGTTGAGACAGGAAATTTCCGCTTTTCCTGAATTACGCTTCTTGTCCGGTGATGAGTCAGCGTACGAGACAAACAATGCGTCTGAAGATATGTTATGGAAGGGGCGCAAAGATGACGACACTGAGAGTAGATGGAATACCATCAAATATATATTGCTACATGCTGAAGACTTGTATCGCTTCAAATGGGAGTCCTGTTCGAATGCAGAAAAATTAGCCCTGTTTAGCTTGGCTAAAAAACGTAAGCTCAACCCATTCAATACTCAAATGATTGAACACCTAGCGTTAAACGGTTTGATCAAGGCTACACGCGGGCATCTGAAAATCACTAACAACAGCTTCGCACATTTCGTTGTCAATGCAGAAACTACTGACACCTTAAATCACATGGTTCGCCGTAGCCAGGACGGCGTTTGGAAGAGCTACCGTATGCCACTTGGCTTTCTCGTCGTGCTGGTCATTGGCGGAATTGCCCTCACCTCTGGCGAATCAATTTATATTATTGCCGCCTCGGTAGCAGGGGTACTTACTACCATCGCAGGGGTTGCTAATAGTGCGCATTTGTTGCGGGGACAGATTAGAGAATAGTCTGCGCCAAAAAACGACTATTTTGGCTGTTAGAGCTCAGTGGCCATGTAACGGGTTAGGCCATCCTGCCTCATACCTAAGTATTAACTCCAATCCACTAACTCACTTCTACTAACCTTTTTAGGTAATTGTTTTCGAACAAAGTTTGCGGTTCACTAGAAAACTAGCGAGACGCGCCGCTAAGCAGTTGAGTGGGGGCTCTCACTGCTAGCCCTGAAGCAACGCAAGGAGATGCGATATGTTATTTGCAGGA
>JBPCXM010000587.1:0-12058 GCA_051008535.1 Pseudomonadales bacterium
TCCTACCCCATGCTGGAAAAACTGTGCGCCGCCGGCATGAATGTGGCGCGCCTCAATATGTCGCACGGCAACCACGACTCGCATCGGCGGGTTATCAAGGCGATACGTACGCTGAATAAAAAAGTGCCTTACCCAGTGCCAGTGTTACTCGACACACAAGGCCCGGAAATCCGCACCGGCCATCTCTCCACTAACCTGGATTTGAAAGAAGGTGCAGAAATATCCATCGTCGTCCGTGGCGCCGAAGACGTCGAGGAAAGCTCAATACAAATAGATTACGACGATATTATCAGCGCGGTACAAATCGGTGACAAAATCACCGTTGATAACGGCCTGATCAACCTGCAAGTGCTGGACAAGCACGACCGTCACATGCGCTGCCGAGTGGTGGATGGCGGTTTCCTTAAGAGTAAAAGCCACGTCAATCTGCCCGGCGTGCGCGTTAATTTGCCGGCGATTACCGAGAAAGACAAACAAGATATTTTGTTTGGCATGGAACAGGAGGTTGACTTTATCGCCTTGTCCTTTGTGCGAGAGGCAGACGATATCCACCAACTACGCGAAGTATTGGGTAGCAAGGCAGACAAAATAAAAATCATCGCCAAAGTCGAAGACCAGGAGGCTGTAGAAAATCTCGAAGAAATCGTCGCCGCTGCCGACGGCATTATGGTGGCGCGCGGCGATCTCGGTGTGGAAATTAATTTCTACGAACTACCCAATGTGCAACGCCGCATCGTCCGCATGTGCGCGCAAGCCGGCAAGCGCGTAATTGTTGCCACCCACTTGTTAGAATCGATGATTGAAAACCCCATGCCCACACGCGCCGAAGTAACCGACGTGGCTAACGCCGTGTACGAGGAGGTAGATGCGGTCATGCTGTCCGGCGAAACTACTATTGGCAAGTACCCTCTGAAGTGCATAGCGGCACTGGACAAAATTGCCCGCGAGTCAGAGCGATACCGCGGGCTGCGTTTTACCGATCGATTAGCGCTGGATGAGGACAAGCAAAATATTGCCGCCAGCGCAGTGCACTTAGCCGAATCTATGCGCGCGAAGGGTATTGTGGTCGTCACCCGGCGGGGCAAGATGGCAAATTTCGTGACCAATTGCCATCCCGATCATTCGACCATTTACGCGTTTACTAACGATAGTCGCACTCGACGGCAATTAGCTCTGAATCGCAATGTTTTGAGTTACCGCGCGAGCTTTAGCCAGGATCCGGAAAAAACACTCGCTAATGCGTTTCGCATTCTGCTTGAACGAGAGAATTTCCAACCCGGCGACAAGGTAGTTGTGATTTCCGATATCCTCGCCGCTACAGGCACCGACGCCATTCAGGTGCGAGAGGTTTACGGCATCGCTACTGCGTAAACTTGCCGGTTGCGATAAAGGCAAGCGCTTGTTCTATTACCGCATCTCTTCTCATGATGAAGGGATGAGAAACTGGGAATTCAATGAAATCCGCCATTCCTTCGACTTTAGTATTTTCAACTGAGACTTTGCCGTCGTCAGGGTTGGGGAGATACTGCGACAGCAAAAGATTAATAGTGCGAGTTCCAGCAACAACCCCCACAGGATAGGTCACCGGACCAAGTGTTAAGGGGATACCACCCTCACCCGTCCCAAGCTGAGAACCTGCCGGACCATTGAGCAGATAAAAGCCGGGGAAATTACCCATATTGTCAACGACTTCACTACCTTGGTTGGGGGGTGCAAGCATTACAACTCGACCTAGGCGCGATAGCTGATTATGTGTCAGATAGTAGCGAACGATGATCCCGCCCAAAGAATGCGTGACGAAGTGAATTTTCTCCGAGGCGTTCGCGGCGCATTTATCGACTCCCTTTTCCACTGCGATTACAGCGAGCTCCTCAATCGGTTTTTTCCTGGAAGGATAGTCGACATTGGCAACCGTGTAACCGCGTGCATCGAAGGCAGATGCAAGTTTGGTCATTGATTTCGAGGTGCGTGCAAGGCCATGCAGAAGAACAACGCAGTCGGCGGAGGCTTGCAACGGTAGCGCTAACGCCACTACGACCAACGCGACGAGATGGGATTTCCCCATCATCTATCGTTTGCTTTCCGTGGCACAGTTCCAGCACGCCGCAAACTGCCCTTCAATGTGCTCACCGCAACTAGCGCACGTCCACGAGCGACGATCTGATTCCTCAGTCAGAGTCAAATCGATCAATTGCCTGGCGCGTTCATTGTCCTCATCGTTTGAGACCCAAATCTCCGGCCAAACGTCGAATGGCGACAACTCTCCCGCTGCTCCAGACAAGTAATGATTCTTGAGCACGCAAGGAATGGCGTGTTGATCAAGAACGTCTTTAATAAAGCCAATCAGGCTTATGTTTTCCGCGCTGTAAACCTTTTTCATCGCAATTCTATGAGACTGTGCTCAATCAATAAACCTTTTCAGCGTCGCATCGACACAGTCTTGTGCCGCCCACGAATCGTGCTTTTAACTTATTCCTTATTAAGGTATATATGCAATGTTTGAACACATCAAGCGATTCATAGTTCAATGTTAATTATGCTCGTGAAAAACCGTAAAAAAACTGATAACAATTCGAAATTCTCCGTCGAGGCCAAGGAATTCCTGCATATATGAGGAGTATCGTAAACCAATGAACAGTCTGTGTGTCTGTGGTAGCAAAAAGCCAGCCATTCAATGCTGTGAACGATTTTTAGACGGCGCTCAACAAGCGAAAACGCCAGAACAATTAATGCGCTCGCGTTACAGCGCCTATGCCCTCGGCGGGTACGGAGAGTATTTATTACGCACTTGGTTTCCGGCTACCGCTAGGAACTTGACGGTGATTGAGCTTTCGAAACGGTCGTGCGAATGGATTAAACTGGAAGTACTGAACAAGTCACAAAGCGGCGATGAAGGTATGGTGGAGTTCAAGGCGCATTTTCGCGATAAAAACGGCGAGCCGGCCATACAGCACGAAAAGTCCATATTTACGCGCAATGGTGGACGTTGGTTTTACGTAGGTGGTGGGGTTGAATCGTCATCGCTATGCAGCGAGGGGTAAGCGAAAGCAGCCATGCTCATCGTACCGTCTAGCATGCCGGTAACAAATCCTCCCTGCACGATATCACCTGAATGGCAAAACTGCGGCGGCATTTCAAACGATAGTTCGGCGCTAGCATCGCTCTGGTCAACCGTAACTACCTCGCCCCCCAGCGCTCGCAAGCAAGGCGGAAGGTTACGGCCAATTCTTTCTTTAAGAGATACTTCAGTCATAGTCGAAGCCGGGCCAATATCGCCCCCCTGCCGCAACACCTGGTGGAAAAGCCGCATCAAATGCGCTTAGTGTGCTGGTTTTCATCCTCGTCTGTCTGCCCGTAAAACTCGAACATGCTCATGCAACCCAAGCCTAATGCGGAAACCTGCAAGCCTCGTGAACCTGGTTCCATTTGTTTCATGTTAACTCTGGGATGCGCGATGTGTTGAAGAGGTTGCTAGCGACAATATACTCTTTTTCGATACATCAATGATGGATCGCGATGTAGCGCGGCTTTGTATTGATAGCGGTGTTTCAGCGCAGTTTATTACCAGGCCCAAACACCATCTTCTTGCCGGTTTTACCCTGCTCCAACAACCCGTCTTTTGCCAGTTGCAAAAGATCGGCCCGCGCAGTCGCGTATGCCACGTTATGACTACGTTGGTGTGATGTTATCGTGTACTGGTGGTTGGGATGACGCAATGCGTGGGCCACCAACGCGCGCTGGCGCCCGTTAAGCCAAGCCATTTCCTCGATCTGTGTCTCGGACTGCTTGATCTCGTTGGCCTTACCGGCCAAGTATATGTCCAGGGCATCCAGCGCGCGTTGCATTACGCTAAGTTGGGCGTGAATAAAATAGGTGAGGACGTAATACTAATTGATCGTTTTTGAAGCTAGCTTGTTATTAAATGTACGGTTAGCTCAGATACAGCGTATCCAATTATCAAATTGATAGAAGCTGATAATAAATTGATAATAGTGGAGTGACACGGTCGTCGCTGACCTGTAGGCGCTGTCTCGCATGCCGCACGGTATGTTACGCTTGCTCAACGAAGCAGCAATGCCGCTGAGCGGAACGGGTTAGCCACAAGTATCGTGACAAAAATTATCATTGTAATCGTCATCGTTGCATTAGTGGCTTTCTTCTATCAACGATCAATCAGCAATAAAAAAGCGGGAGCAGAAAATATGCAACAAGGTCTTGAATTTCTAGCGCAAAACAAAGAGGCGGATGGTGTCAATACAACAGCGTCTGGCTTGCAATATCTGGTGTTGCAAACGGGTGCGGGAGCCGAACACCCAGGCCCAACCGACCGGGTAAAAGTGCATTACCACGGCACGCTTATAGACGGTACGGTATTTGACAGCTCCGTAGAGCGCGGTGAGCCAATCGAATTTGGATTAAATCAAGTGATCAAGGGTTGGACCGAAGGTTTGCAGCTGATGGTGGTGGGAGAAAAGACACGCCTGTTTATTCCCAGTGAACTAGCCTATGGCAGCCGAGACATGGGCGTCATCGGCCCGGATTCAACCCTGATATTCGATGTGGAATTGTTGGGAATTAACGAATAAGACTCGTAGGGGGCTGCATGAACGATAAAATCAAGGTCGAAAAACCATTGGTTATTTTGCATGGCGATGAGATGGCGCAGGTCGCGTTTGAACGTATTCTTACCCAGTTCGTATCAAGCAAGCTGGATATCGAACTGGTTGAAATAGACCTGTCGGCAGAGAATCGCCTGCTAAGTAATGGCGACGCCGTGCGTGAGGCAATCGATGCATTAAAGAAATACGGTGTGGGCATCAAGAATGCCGGCATGACGGTTAACCGGGATCAGCTGGAGGAATTACTTACCAAACACCCGCAGGTAAAAGAAGCAGCGCTCGACAAACTGGCGACCAAATCGCCCAACGGTGCTATCCGCAAAGGCATTAGCGGTAACATCACGCGCGAGGATATTCAGTTTAATAATATCGAAGTTTCCTCGCCGCAGTGGATCGCGCGGGATATCGTCGTCGATACTATGGACTGCGGCGGCAATCTTGACAGCCACAATGAACTGTCCAATGCGACCGGTGTGGCCAAGCTTATTTTTGTGGGTAGCAGCGGCGACCCGATTGAGTTGCATCGCCGTACGATCAATAAGGGTGACCCCTGGCTGCTGGCAACGAATGACCTCTCCAAGGTAGAGGCATGGGCACGCAGCTTCTTCAATCGTGCGCTGGAAGAGAAAAGAGACGTCTACCTCGGTTTAAAAGATACGGTAATCGCCGGCTACGATGGTGTTATGCGTACAGCGATTGAAGATATTTTTGAAAAAGAGTTTAAGGATCAATTTAGTCAGCAGGGCTTAGCATATCACTACGAGCTTATCGATGCGCAAGCGGCGCGGATTATCGCCAACCCGCCTGAGCGTGCGCTGTGGGGAGTGCCGGACAATACCACCGGGCGTAAACTTTTCAAACTGGTTAATTCGCTGAAGAAACATGGCATTCCCATGCGTAAAACCCATGTGTCTATTTCCCGAATGAGCGCCGGTGGTGGCGATCAGTATGGCAGCTTTAATATGCCCGCCGAAGAAGATGGCATTATCAAAGTAGTGCTCGACGGCGACGAAAAACATGCCCGTGAAGTGAAAAAGAACGACCCCATTTTGTTTATGTCGAATGACCGCGCGGCGATCAAGGATTGGATTACCCAGGTCTTCCGTGACGCCTCCGTGAAGGGCAAGGAAGTGTATTTCGGACTGAAGCGAGAGTACATGGATTACGATGACGTATTCAGCAACGTCATTAAGGATGTTCGCGAGGAGCTGGCGATTGACCAGACCGCCCCACCTTCATTTATGATCATGCGCCCCTCTAGCCAACTCATCAAAATGATTACCGACCCACCGAGGAATGCTTTGTACCCGGCCCAGAACCTCGATGGGGATATTTTCTCTGATATTTCCGCCGCACTGGGCGGTAGCTTGGCGACTGCTAGTTCAATTATTGAGAGTAAAGATGGCACCATGCTATTTGAAGCGCCGCATGGCACGGCGCATGATCTCTACCTCAAATATATTGAAACGGATGGGAAAGAGGCCTATTTCAATTCCTCGGCCTTACTTTACGCCGTAGCAAACGCGTTAGAGACGCAGGCCAAAAGGGAGAACAACGAAGAGCTTGGCCACTATTCGGATAACTTAAAGCGTGCCCTGATCGACACCGTGGATCAGGGGACTATTACCGGCGACCTGAAGGGCAAGACCGGCGCTCCCGACAATGAAACTATTGTCGATATGTATGGCTTCCTGGATGCCGTCGAACAAAATCTATAATCTTTGTTGTTTTGACTTCGTTCTTACGATCCTTATTGGTAGCGGCCTATTTTTTTTTGGCATCAAGTTGCGCGAGGATTTCCTGAACCCTCTTGGTGACGGCCTCGTCGTGGCTCCACGCCACAATCGAGCGCGCCGCTTCGGTGGCCTGTTCATTACGACCGGCGCCGGCATAAGCTTCTGTGAGTATCAAGCGAATGTCGAGGTTTGAAGGTAACAGACTCTCAGCTTCTTCGAGCATCTCGATCGCCATGGAGTAATTGCCCTCCATAAGATAAGTCTGCCCGTACATGGCATATGTTTCGGGAGTCGAGTCATCCAGCTTCCAAGCCTTAACATAGTGATTGCGAGCGCTACCAAGAAACTCCTTTCGATCGGCCGCATCTTTGGTGTTCATGGCTAGATAGTGCCAATACTCTGCAAAGTCGAGCTGGCTGTAGGGATCGTTTGGTGCCAAGGCTGCGGCCTGCTCAAAGCGTGGCTGAGCCGCTTCGAAGTCACCGCGGAACTTGAACACATCGCCGAGTCCAGCCTCGGCGCGTGGGCGCGTAAGTTCCTGACCTTCCGCGATTGTAAACCAATGCTCAGCACGGTCTAATTCGCCACGCTTAAGCGCGATCTTGGCGAGCCCCAATGACACTTGCTCCCGTGTCAGCTTGGCCACATCAACCTTGAAGGCTGGAAGAAGCTTATCGGCCTCGAAGGTAAAAGTTTTGTACTCACCATTGCTGACGTAACGCTTAACCTCGCTATCAAGCTCACGAGCAGTGATGCCAAAGGCCTCCGCGAATGCGTCTACATCGTTTTTGCCGGATTCGACAAATTCAAGGTAGCGCCCCATATTCTCGGAAAAAGAGTTCTTCTGGTCGGGTCGGGTCTTAAGATAGTGGACCAGTGCCCATGCCTCGGCATAGAACATTTCCTTGCTCTCATCTGCCCACTTTTCGTAATACTCCTCGGCCGTCAGGATTTTACGGATAGGAATCCACCTTGAATCCTTCAGACTTGCACGTCTATGCTTGGCGACCAGGCCGATATCGAACAACTCACGGCGATTTCGTATCGCGCTGAGATACTCTGCGAGTCCCTCGTTATACCACTTTGGGTAATGCTGCCTGCCGTGGTTGCTAACCAGGAAGTGCACATACTCGTGCAGTATCGTCGTGGCCTCTTCCATACTATTCGCATCGCGAAGGAGCACCGTGTTGCTGCGCAGTCCTGCCATAAACTCGCCGCCGAAATCGTGGTCAAGCCCGAAGTGCTTGAAGTCACGCCCTCTGCGTAACGCGTAGATCTCGGTTGGAATCGAGACGTCGGTGCTGTTCACGTTGGTGACAATAGCGACCGCCGCGCGAAACATCTCAAGACGGCGAGCCAACTTGATCGTATCCTTTTCGCCCGAAAGGCTGCGAACCTGAAAGTTAGCTGTGCGCACTTCAATCCAGTTGCGGTCTTCAAGCGCTTTTCCCAACGCAGGTGATGCGCTAAGGATGAAAGTGAGTAGTGCGAGAAAAACCGTCGCGCGAGTATGATTGATCATAAGGTTTGAATCAGGTGGCGCATGGCGCTCGAATGAATTGTGATGTGTTGCTTTGATCTTTATCGGTTTATATTAACGCAACTGTGGCTAACTCGCTGTGACGTCCTGCTCCAGCGCCACCCTGACAGTCTTGATCAGTTGCGTTGTGTCGGGCCGCACCGCGCGCCAGATAAAGAAAGATTCGGCCGCCTGCTCAACTAGCATTCCCAAACCATCTGCCACCTGGCGCGCACCGTTTTGCTTGGCCCAGGCATTAAAAGGAGTTAGCGTTGTAGCGTATAGCATGTCGTAGGCACGCGATTCATGACTTAGAATATCGTCGGGTAGCGGTGGAAGCTCACCCTGCAAGCTCGCAGCCGTCGCGTTGATCAGCAGGTCAAATTGCTCGCCTTGCAGTGCATTAAAACTGCTAGCGTTGATTGGACCAAAATCCCCAAACTCGCGCGCCAATTCAGTCGCCTTATTGGCCGTACGATTGACAATGGTCAAGGAGCGGGGGCCTGCCTGCAACAAGGGTTGTAACACGCCACGCCCAGCGCCGCCAGCGCCAATAAGAAGTAAACGCTTACTTTCAACCTGCCAACCAAGATTATTGCTGATGTCTTTTAATAGCCCGGTACCATCGGTATTGGCGCCATACAATCTGCCGTCGGCTTGCACGGCCAGCGTATTGACGGCGCCGGCGCGCTCGGCGTGCGGGCTACGATAGTCGGCGAAGCGCCAGGCATCCTGCTTGAAGGGCAGGGTGATGTTCACACCTTTGCCGCCAGAGGCGAAAAAAGCCCGTGCCGTGCTGGCGAACGCCTCCGGTTCCACTAATTGCGTCGAGTATTCTATTGGCTCACCAGTTTGCTCGGCGAACAGGCGATGAATCAACGGTGACTTGCTGTGTGCAACCGGATTACCAAAAACGGCGTACTGATCCATGAGATGCTTACGGCAGTCCGCTGCTGGCGCTCACGCCCACTCTCGGGCGTGCAGGTATTCTTTATACAGCTTGTCTTCGGCGCTGCCGGCGGGTGCTTGCCAATCGTAGTCCCAGCGCACCAGCGGTGGTAGCGACATCAAAATCGATTCAATGCGGCCGTCGCTTTGCAAACCAAATAAGGTGCCGCGATCGTACACCAGGTTAAACTCAACACAACGCCCACGCCGGTAAAGCTGAAAACGACGTTCAGTCTCGCCAAAGCTCACCGTCTTGCGACGCTGCACAATGGGTAAGTACGCGTCCAGAAAACTGTCACCAACCGAGCAAATAAAGGCAAATGTCTGCTCAAAACCCTGTTCGTTAAGATCGTCGAAAAACAGACCGCCTATGCCGCGCGGTTCCTTGCGGTGTTTGATATAGAAATAGTCGTCACACCATTGCTTGTAGCGTGGGTAGAGCTCGGCGCCAAACGGCTCGCACGCCGATTTGGCCGTTTGATGCCAATGCATGCAATCCTCGTCGAAACCATAGTACGGTGTTAAGTCATAACCTCCGCCAAACCACCAGATAGGAGCGGAATTAGCATCTTCGGCGATAAAGAAACGCACATTCGCATGGGTGGTCGGCACATACGGGTTATGCGGGTGAATCACCAGTGACACGCCGAGCGCCTCGAAACCACGTCCTGCCAATTCAGGATTGCGAGCACTGGCGCTAGGCGGCAAGGTGCTGCCATGAATATGCGAAAAGTTGACTCCGGCTTTCTCGAACACCGCGCCGTCAGTCAGCACGCGTGACTCGCCGCCACCGCCTTCGTCGCGTTGCCACACGTCGGCGATAAATTCCGCGCTACCGTCGGCAGCCGCCAGCGCCGTGCAAATGTTGTTCTGCAAATCTTGCAGATACTCTTTAACGGCAGTTTTATTTAGCGTCGAATTCATCTATGCAGCCCGAATAATTTTCCCAGAAACTAAATCACGTATTTCACTGGGTTGTGCCGCACCACCCAAAGCTCCGGGCGCGTAGGCATCGACAGCGTCACCGAAGTATCGACGCGCTGTCAAGCGGTCGCGTGCCGGATGCAAACCATCAGGGTTTGCCGATGTTGATACCAGCGGTCCTTCGCATAGATTGCACAAATCTCGAACCGTAGGGTGAGTACTCACTCTCAGTGCAACAGTTGCATGTTCACCACAAATTCCTATTCCTACACTGCCATCGTGAGGCACAAGCCAGGTGACCGGCCCCGGCCAGTTCAATGCCAATTGCTGTCGTTGCGCGACGTTCAGCAAGCTCAAATATGGCTCGAATTGCGCCATGGAAGCGGCAACCAGAATCAAGCCTTTCCGCCAATCACGCCGTTTGAGTCGCAGCAAGCGCATCACGGCTTCAGGGTTGTCGGGATCGCATCCCAGTCCCCACACGGCTTCTGTAGGGTAGGCAATAATACCACCCGATGCGACCACATTAGCGGTGTGGCGCAACTTGAAGTTCATGCTTCTAGCGCTTCAACTGTTGCTGTAGCGCGGCGTCTTTTTGTTCCACGGCTTCGACGTTTGCAGCGCGTTCCTGTCGCACCCGCCCGGCTAGATCGGCATCCTGCAGCGCCAGAATTTGCGCAGCCAGATGCGCCGCGTTTTTAGCGCCAGGTTTACCCACCGCCACAGTGGCCACCGGAATGCCCGGCGGCATTTGCACGGTTGCCAGCAGCGAGTCCAGACCCAGCAAGCTGGCTTCCAGGGGCACGCCGATTACCGGTTTGGCGGTATGCGCGGCTACCGCGCCGGCCAGGTGGGCAGCCATGCCGGCGGCGGCGATAAATATTGCGCAACCGCGTTGCTCGGCGTCTTGCACGTAAGCGCGGGTTTGCTCGGGGGTGCGATGGGCCGATGTGATTTTCGCTTCAAACGGAATGCCGAACTTGGTCAACACGGTTAAGCAGGCTTCCATGACGGGTAGATCCGAATCGGATCCCATCAACACGGCAACAAAATGTGTAGTCATTGCAATAGCTCTCGTTACGAATTGGCTCTAAAGAGGGAGGCGCGCAACTTAGCGCAGTTGGCGATGGTGCGCAAGTTCGTTCAATGCTCAACGTACCCGAGAAAAGCCACCGGGACATTCGGCGATATGGCCCAACAGCTCAAGCCGCATTAAGGTCGCCAGCACAGCCGCTGCGGGCAGGCCGCTGCGGTCAATGATTTTGTCGGTATGGGTGGGCTCAAAACCTATCGCAGCCAGAATTTGTTGAGCGGTTTCCTGTCCTTCCAGCGAATTAATTGCAATTGGTGCTGCAGCGCCCTCGTTTTTTTCTATATTAAAACCTTGCGAAGGCAATTCTGCTAACACATCGCCAGTCGTCTCAACCAATTTCGCCCCTTGTTGAATCAAGGCATTACAGCCCTTACTCACCGGGCTATTAATTGAACCAGGGATAGCGAACACTTCGCGATTTTGTTCTAGCGCATAGCGCGCGGTGATCAATGAACCACTGCGTAGAGCGGCTTCTACCACCAGCACGCCTAGGCTCAAGCCGCTAATGAGGCGATTACGCTGCGGGAAATGCTTGGCGTTTGGTGCCGTACCCAGCGGGAATTCGCTGACGATCGCACCGTTTTGCGCTATCTGCTGCGCCAGGGCGTCATGGCGTCGCGGGTAAACGCTGTCTAAACCGGTGGCAACCACAGCAATAGTGGGGCTATCGGTTTGCAGTGCGCCGCGGTGACAGGCAGCATCAATCCCCAACGCTAAACCACTGGTAACGGTCAGGCCCGAACGGCTTAACTCGGCGCCAAATTGGCGCGCCGTTTCCAAACCGGCCGCACTGGCATGACGGCTGCCGACCATGGCTATTTGCATGCTATCGAGCAGCTCGACCGATCCATTCACGTACAACAATGGCGGAGGGGCGGGGATTTCCCGAAGCAGCGAGGGGTAGCGTGGATCTTCCCAGGTAACGACGTGCCAACCTTCCGCATCCAGCCGCTGCAGCGCAGTAAGCGCTTGCTTACCTGCCGAACATGAATGCCCTTGGCACGCCAATTCACGCAGCTCGCTGGCAACGCTAGCATCCAAGCGCAGGCTTCTTAGCCGCTGTGTGCTGGCATTAACGAACTGATGAATTGAATCAAACTGCGGTAGCAGTTGTGCCGTGCGGCGGGCGCCGAGATCAGGAATGTACTGTAGTGCGATATAGAGAAGGGCTGTGTCGTCCGGCTTGACCATCGTTGCATCCTTGTTGATGTAACGATGG
>JBPCXM010000588.1:0-10407 GCA_051008535.1 Pseudomonadales bacterium
TTTTACAACTACGAGCCCGATAAAAGGGGCAAAATCAGCAAGACGCCCACCGACGAAAGTTATGTCTTGTTAAAACCCCATGTGGAAGCCAGCAAGGACTACGACGATGAAGCAATCATTGCCCGCACCATGGTGCCCATGTGTACCGAGATCGCGCGCTGCGTTGAGGAAAAAATCGTTGAGACCCCGGCCGAAGCCGACATGGCCTTGATCTTCGGCATCGGTTTCCCGCCCTTTCGTGGCGGTGTGTTCCGCTGGATGGACTGCATCGGTTTGCAGGCCTTCTGCGATATGGCGGACAAATATGTCGATCTCGGCAAAATTTACGAACCCACGCCAACGCAGCGCGAGATGGCCGCGTCCGGTAAAAAATATTATGCCTAACGCTAGTCAGCCATTACTTATTCAGCAGGAGAGAACACAGTGAGTTTACAAGCCGACGACGTAGTCATTATCGATTTCGCACGCACCCCCATGGGCCGCTCAAAGAACGGTTGCTATAGAAACTTGCGCGCCGACAATATGTCGGCCGCGCTGGTCAACGGCATACTGGCGCGAAATCCGCAGCTGGATCTCGCAGCCATCGAAGACGTGTTGTGGGGCTGTGTCGGCCAGTCTAAAGAGCAGGGCGGTAATATCGCCCGTTTGATGATGCTACTGACCGATATACCAAAAGAAGCAGGTGCACAAACCATTAATCGCCTGTGTGGCTCTTCCATGGCGGCCCTGCACACGGCGGCGCAGGGTCTGATGACCGGCTACGGCGACGTCTTTATCGTCGGCGGCGTTGAGCATATGGGCCATCTGCCGATGAGCGACCTGGTTGAGCCCAACCCCGCGATGGCCAAGCATATTGCCAGTGCGTCGGGCATGATGGGCATGACCGCGGAATTTCTCGCGCTCATGCACGGTATTTCGCGCGAGCAACAAGACGCTTTTGGCGCTCGCTCGCATCAACGCGCGGCAGCGGCGCGGGCCGAAGGTCGCTTCGACGCCGAAATTATTCCCATAGAGGGGGTCGACGAGAACGGCTTCAAAAAGCTGATTATCCAGGACGAAACCATCCGCCCCGAAACGAGCGTGGAAAAGCTAGCGGAGCTGCGGCCGGCATTCAATCCAAAGGGCGGCACAGTGACGGCTGGCACTTCTTCACAAATTACCGACGGCGCGTCGGCCATCATTTTAACCACCGCCGGCAAAGCCCAGGAAATGGGTTTAAAACCGAAGGCGAAAATCCGCGCCATGGCAGTCGCCGGTGTAGATGCAGCGATTATGGGCTACGGGCCGGTGCCAGCCAGCCAAAAAGCGTTAAAACGCGCCGGTATGACGATTGATGATGTCGAGTACGTGGAACTAAACGAAGCCTTTGCGGCGCAGGCATTGCCGGTGCTGAAGGATCTACAGTTGTTGGATCGCATGGAAGAAAATGTCAATGTGAACGGCGGCGCCATCGCGCTGGGTCACCCATTCGGTTGCTCCGGTGCGCGCATCACCGGCACCTTATTAAATGTGTTAGAACAAAACGATGCGACGATCGGCCTGGCTACCATGTGTATTGGTCTGGGGCAGGGCATCAGTACAGTCGTCGAACGCGTATAGTCATATGAAGGTAACATATGAATAACAAAAACTTATGGTCTATTTTTAGCTTGGCATTGTGTATCAGTCTCACGGGCTGCAAATCAACTGAGCCTGAAATAATAGGCTTGCAAAACGGCAAGCTGGCGCAATGCCCGGACAAACCCAACTGTGTGTTAAGTCAGGATCCCGATGAGGAACATGCGATAGAACCGTTGTCCTTCACCGGCACGGCGGCCGAAGCGCAGTTGGCTATGCAGCAAGTCATCGCCGCTTATGAAGGTGAGAAAGCCGAAGTGATCACGGCGGAAAGTAACTACATGTATATCACATTTACGACTTCCCTGATGAAATATGTGGATGACTTTGAATTATTGATTCTGCCGGGCGAAAAAATTCACGTACGTTCCGCCTCGCGCGTTGGCCGTAGCGATTTGGGTGCTAATAAAAAGCGGGTGGAGGCGATTCGAGCAGCGTTGGCGAACCTAAACAACTAGTGTAGTGTCCTGTATATATGGCTGAAATAGGGCGAGCAAAATTTGCGTGCTGCGAGACGGAGTTTGCAGTGAATAGTGAGCCTATTGATAAGGACTCCAACGAAGCAGGGCGTAAATTTGGCCGCTCCCTTCGGGCGAGACGCCAAGGGGCCATCTGCGGCGTTGCATTCCCTCGACATATGCACAATATGCCTTCGGAAATGCGTCTTGCGGTTGACCCCTTGGCGTCACGCTATTTCAGCCATATATACAGGACACTACACTGGTGCCCTATTGTTACTGAAAAAACCGACGCTCGATATCGGGCTTAGGCATCCAGCACTCTTCGGTTTTACCAAACCAGCGATAACGTCGATTACCGATAAAGTCGTAAACGTAGTCGCGAATGGGCTCGGGTATAACGACAAAAGTGTAGAGCAGCGGCCACATCCCAGTTAGCTGCCGGGCGACGCGCAATGCAGCAGAAGATTTTTGATAAATCTGCCCTCGCTGCAGCAACACCATGGATTCCAGGTTGGTAAAACTATACCGTTGCGCGAAGTGCTGTCCCACGTCTGATTGCAATGAGGCAAACTGAAAGTGTGCCTGCTGGTCGCGTCGAATGACGAAGCGCACGCTGGCGCTGCAAAAATTGCATACGCCGTCAAATAGTATAAGTTGATCCGGAATTGGTTGGCCTCGATACCAGTGATTAGCCATCTACGGAAACCTTGCGTACGAACCTAGTCGCGATTTCGGAGTAACTGTGGTTGTCGAAGTAGGAAACGATTTCATGAATCCGAATTGACGTGATAACACTGTGCTCAGGCAGTGCGGCAGATACAGGGAACGTCCATAATTGTCGTGGTGCTTGTATGCTTGAAAAGACCGTGTTCTTGCTGCCTCTTCGATTGTATGCCTGAACAAACTGCCGCAAAAACCGGTCAAACGCTGCCGCTTTTGCGGTATTGTACCTCACGGCACCGTGGCCAGATTCAATAGACAAGACTTGGTCAGCCGTACTCGCCGCGCTCACCAGTCGATGTACCTCTGTATTTGAAGTCCCTCCCCAAACGATGGGCAGTGTCGCGTGTTGGCTCAAGTACGAAAAGTCATTGCCCAGGGTAAACTGGTAATCGTAGGGGGCGAAGAATTTCGGGGGCAGCGAATAGGTCTTGCCATCTTCGGTTGTTGCACTGAAGCGGTACGTGTAGGTCACTGGCATGTCTAACCAGGCTAGGTTCGTTGGTTTCGACCAGTATGCGGCACTGGCGATAAGCACGATGGAAATGCAAAATCGTGGTGTGCTAAATAAGTTGGCAAGTTGCGTTTTCGATAGATAGCTCAACCAAATAATGCAGGCAATATCAATTACAATCCACTTCCAGAAAAAGATGCCCGACATGAAAAAAACGCCGCAGTGAAACAGTACCCAACAGCCCAGGAAAAGCTGTGCTGTACTGCGCCGCCACAGGAAAAATAACACCGCCCATTCAAGCACCAGCGTTATCAGACGCAACGCCGGGTCCAGCAGCGCCATGAAGTTTGCCAGGCTCGCGAGTTGCCCCGCGTCTAGAAATGGCAACCAGCCATTAGCGTAAGTCGTGGGGAGTAGCAGGGAGATCTGATCGGCGTGATGCCAGCCCAAGTTGAATTTTCCAAGCCCGGGAATCCAGTAATGGGTGGCGATCAGGCACAGGGCGACCAGCAAAAAGTCGGTAAACCAACAGCGCTTGATGCAGCAGCGTAGCGTCAGGGCAGCGACCGCCAGAACAAGCAGGCGGATTGGCATGTATGGTTGCGCCCAGGAGTAGCCGCCGATCGGTACATTGAATTGGCCGATCAAAGGTGCCAACAAGCATACAAACGGTAGCAGGAATACCGGCCGCCAGTAAATGCAAGGGACGGCGAGCAGTAGTAGTAAACGGTCAACGATGTGACCACGATCGAGGAATAAATTGTAGTCGTAAGTTGCGAAGGTCCAGGCCAACAAAAACGCCGTCAATGAGATAAACAGTCGCGCGGATTGTGGAAAGTCTGATTCGTTCCAGCTCGCGACAACGCATCGGTAGCGCAGCGCTATGAAAAATACCGCAGCGGCCAGCGGCGGCCACAGACGCCGCTCCTGCCACAGATATTGCACCGATGCCAGGGCGATCGAATCCTGGTAGTAATTTGCTTCCGGAATATACGCTAGGTGTCCGACCACAAACCGGTTTACAACGACAAACAGCGCCACCAGCAGCGCGCAATTCAGAACGGTCATGACCGAGGGTCGTTGCCGGTCCCAGTGTTGCCAGCGGATTGCTAGATCGTCCAGCCACTGGGCAGCGCCCTGCATGGTCAGACACTCCGTTTTATTCGAGTATGGTTAACGTAATAATATCATGCCAGGATTGGCCGATTTCCAACACTGCTCTACTTTTACCTTTGATAGGGGTTCAACGGGTCGCTGGCGAAGCTGTGCAATGGAATCTGCGTTCCGATGTCCAGGTGTTCGGCGTGTTGCAGCAAAAGATCCATTATGATCTGGTCCTCGACTGCCCAGCCGGTGGAATCGAATACGGTTATCTTTTTTTGCATGTGAGTGTACTCATCCCTGTCGCGAATGAGTTCGCTGAGCTGTGATCCCACGGCGGCGGGGTCCAACTGTTGGCATTCGCCCTCCTTTAAACATTGTGCGCGATGATCGGGAAATACCGCGGCGCGTTGCAACAACGCTAACGGCAATTCGAATTTTCCAGCAAAGTCTGACCCCACGGCATTGATGTGCAAACCCTCGAGCACGGCAGCGGGGTCTGAGAATAGCGGCTCCGCGCCGATGGCTATCGACGTGCAGGTGCAGAGTATATTTGCGCTAGCTACCAACTGGTCTGCTGCAACCGTTTGTATCTTTATTGCGGTCGGGCAGAACTCATTGACGCGACTATGGAAACTCGTTAGTGCTTTAGAATCGATGTCATGGATGAGTATCTCCCTAATTGGAAAGCAGCGCAAAATAGCATGGCATTGCGTCACGGCCTGCGCTCCGCAGCCAATAATGCCCAGCACCTTCGAGTCCGGCATCGCTAACACCTGGCTCGCGGCGGCCGATGCGGCGGCGGTACGCAGCGCGGTCGGCAATGTGCCGTCCGCAAGCGCCAGCATGGCGCCGGTTTTTACGTCATAAAGGCCGATACTGCCGATGATGGTCGGCAAGGCAAAAATCGCTGGATTTTCAGGATGGTAGCCAATGATCTTGATGGTGGCCTGTTGCCCTTTACGCAGCACCGGCATCCATTCAAGCAAGCCGTTTTGTGGTTTGTTATAGTGAAAGCCATCTCGCTCGCGTACATCGGTTTCGGCATCAGGATTGCAGCAGGCATCCGTAATCGCGTCAATGGTCTGATCCATCAGCTCATTTAGGCCAACTCTCGCGATAATTTCCGAGATGTCGCTGCGCGAGATAATAAGAGTATTCATAGTGGCTGTGTATCCATCTTGAATTAGTACCAATATGCATATGCGCGGTTCATTGATGAATTAAGCTGCGGCATGCTTATGTTACTCGCTGCACAGTTAAGGATTGCGATGTGTGATCCGATAATGTAATTACGGCGTTGTCAATGATTGTAGATCATTCGAATAAGACTAAATATGATGAGAGTCGGAGCATTGAACCGTAACAATTAAATAGGGAACAAACCTTTAATGACTACTAAGTATCAAGCCCAGGGACTGGAATGTAGTGAGCCATCCAAAACGTGATCAAATAGTATCAAAACCCATTGCATTTTTTGCCTTGCTGCTGGCCGCGGCGATTACCGGCTTGCTTGCTGCGGTACCGGCCAACGCCCACACACTGGGTCAAAGCTATGTCTTTGCCAATATAGAGGAACGGCAAATCAGCGGTCACCTGGAATTGCCCGCAGACCAGTTGCTACTGGCGCTAGGGCTGACCGAACCAACAGACAAAGCGGCCCTTGCAGAGCTTCTAAATAACGAGTGGCCGCGCATCGAAACGTATCTTCGCAGCCACTTTACTATTGCTCAAAACGGCACTGGCTATGCGCTGCAGTTTGCTGAGCGCGACAGTCTTGAAATAGAGATTGCGTATTTTCTGCTAGTCAATTTTGTCGCAATCGCGCCGGGCGCAATCGCCGACAAAGTCGATTTTCACTATTCGGCTATTATGCACACCGTGCCCGATCATCGTGGTGGTCTGGTAGTTGAAAGCAATGTGAAAACCGGCCTCAAGGGGAACCATAGGGAACTATCGTTTTTCTTTGCGCCCGGGCGGGAGGATTTCACGCTCAACACGCTGGGGGAATCGGCGTTAGCAAATTTATTCCAGTTTGTGCGCGAAGGCATGGTGCACATCTGGATAGGCTACGATCATATACTTTTTCTGGTTACCTTATTGCTGGCTTCGGTAGTGATTGTCACGGGCGGAGATTTCAAGCCAGCGGACAAGCTGCGCCCGGCGATGATTAACTTGATTACAGTGGTCACGCTGTTTACCGTGGCGCACTCAATTACGCTGGCGTTGGCGATGAAAGGTTGGGTTACCGTACCGCCTCGTATGGTAGAGTCGATGATTGCGTTGTCCGTGGTTGTTGTGGCGCTAAATAATATTTATCCTTTTATGCGCAAGTATGTATGGCTGCTTATATTTGGCTTTGGTTTGTTCCATGGCCTGGGTTTTGCCAGCGTGTTGATGGAACTCGCCGTTAACCGCCAGTCACGTATCATGGGCTTGATCGGGTTTAACGTAGGGGTCGAGATAGGACAGTTAGCAATTGTGATTGTTATATTCCCCATCCTGTATTTATTACGACATCAGCCGTGGTATAACTTTTTGGTACTGAAGGTCGGGTCGGCGCTTATCGCATTGGTTGGAGGGTGGTGGTTATTCACCCGAGCGTTCAATCTATAGCTTTGTTATTTGCGCTGGTTCGAGACACACAAACTATGCATAGTAGTGATCACCTGATAAATTTTATCGTCGAGCAACTGTTGGATCATGAGCAGAAGATCGTTGCTGACGATGAGTTATTGGTTAGCGGCTTGCTAGATTCCCTGGCCATTGTGCAACTGGTAGAATTCATCGAAGGCAAATTCAAGGTCAGCGTTCCACCGGAGGATTTGCGCGTTGAGAACTTTGCGTCCGTTAATACAATTGTTGAGTACCTAAACCAGAAACCAAACTAGCATGCAGACACCCCTAACAAGCAGCCAGGAATTGCTATGGATGGGCGAGCAGCTCGATCCAGGCACACCACTGTACAATATGGTGTTTGCGTGGTTTCTGCATGGTGAGATTAACCCCTCAGCTTTTCAACAAGCGTTCGAGCGAGTCCTGCAGCAAAGTGATGCATTGCGATTAAGTTTTAGCGAACGTGACGGTAAGGCCTGCCAGACAGATAATAAAAACCACAAAGCGCAATTGGTGCATCTGGACTTCTCCGCGGCATCCGACCCACGTGCTGAATTTTGTCTCTGGGCCCAAGCGCAAGCACAACAACCGTTCGATATATCGCAGCAAGTGTATCAAGCGGCATTGGTGAAACTGGCCCATGACGAATATGTCTGGTATTTAAATCAGCATCACCTCATTACCGATGCTGCGTCTTGCGAAGTGCTGTTTCAACGCATGAGCGAGCGCTATCTACAAGCCGTTGACCAAACCTCGCAAATAGAGCAAGCGGCGGCGACAAGCTTTCTTGAATATGTGCGATTTGAGCAAGCACAATTGGGACAAGCCGGCACCCGGCAGGCGATCGATTACTGGCGCTCCCAGTTACAGTCGTACGCGCCGAACCTCGCATTTTATGGTAATAGCGGTACACGAAAAACCGTGCGATCGAGGCGCGTGACGTTGTCGCTGAGCGCAGAACAAAGCGCGAAACTACAACAGTTGGCGACGCACCCCGAGACGCGTGCGCTAACGGAGCATCTTTCCCTATTCAATCTGTTTGCCGGGTTGTTAGTCGCACTGTTGTCACGTGTGACTGGTGAGTCGACACAGCAGCTTGGCGTCTTGCTCCACAATCGAGCCACGCCACGCCTACGTGCCACGGCAGGTATGTTTATTGAAGTCTGCCCGTTGGTATTGCAGTTAGATGAACACGACTCACTAAAATCGTTAGTTAACAAAGTCAAAACCACGCTGCAAACGGGTTTGCGCTATGTTAAGCCGGGTGTGAGCCGTGCAGCCAGTAACAGCCCTTTTGAGGTCATACTGAATTATTTGCCTTTTCGCTTCGATACTTTTGCCGGAGTACCCGTCAGCACCGACTGGATCCACCCTAACGCCGCCGATCCCGGTCACAAGTTGCGCCTGCAGGTTCATGACTTCGACGCAAACGGCCGTTACCAATTGTTGTTTGATTTAAACCAGGCTGCGTTCGACACGGAGACCTCCGCAAGAATTCTCGACCACTTCATGCGCTTGCTCGATGCCTGCTTGCAAGATCCAGAGATGCCTATCGGTGCAGTCGATCTTCTCAGTGTGGCCGAGCGGCGACAGCGCTTGCACGATTTCAACAACACTAGCGTCGAATTTCCCGCTCCAAGTGGTGTGATTGAACGCTTCGAGCGGCAGGCACGCAGCACGCCTGATGCGCTGGCGATAATCGTGGCGGATGCTCCTCAAACGCAACTCAGCTATGCAGCTTTGGACGGGCGCGCCAATCAATTGGCGTGGTTTCTGCTTACCAGGGGGGTAGGGCGCAACACTATCGTACCACTACTGATGCAGCGCTCGGCGGATATGCCGGTAGCTTTATTGGCAGTGTTAAAAGCAGGCGCCGCTTACTTGCCACTGGAGCCAGATCATCCACAAGAACGCAACGCGGCTATTCTGACTGAGCTTGCCGCTTTACATGATCTAGCCGTGGGCCCGTTAATAACCCAAAGTCAGTACGCGTCACAATTTGCCGATTGCTCTCTCGGCGTACTCGAACTTGATCGCGACTGGCTGGCGGACGGTGAAAAAACAACCGCACCCGGCGTGATCAGAAACGCCGATGACCTGGCCTACTTGATTTTCACCTCTGGGTCGACCGGCAAGCCCAAGGGCACGCTGATTCAAGAGCGGGGTCTAAGCAACTATATCGACTGGGCCAGCCAATATTACTTGAACGACATGCCCGGCAACTTGCCGCTGTTTACCTCGCTGGCTTTCGACCTCACCGTGACATCTGTTTATCTGCCGTTGACAACCGGTGGCTGTGTGCATATTTATAACAGCCCGGAGGGCGGCGGCCTGCTGGAGCTACCGCAGATTCTCAGCGATGATGCAGTAGACCTTATAAAGTTAACCCCCTCCCATCTTGCTTTGCTCAACGATACACCCTTTGAAACTACGCGTCTGCGTGGACTGATTTTGGGCGGTGAAAACCTGCCCACTGAGATGGCCCGTTGGGCGCATCGGCGCTGGCAGGGGCGAGTTGATGTGTTCAATGAATACGGGCCAACCGAAGCAACAGTTGGATGCATGATTCATCGCTTCGACGCTGAAAAAGACCGCGCTTCGGCGGTGCCGATTGGCCAGCCTGTCGCCAACACGCAAGTGTATCTGTTAGATTCAAACCGCCAGCCGGTTGTGGCTGGAATTGCTGGCGAGCTTTGCGTTGGTGGTGCGGGTGTGGGCCTGGGTTATTTGCAGCGCGATGAGCTGACTCGTGAGCAGTTTGTAGAAAACCCTTTCGGCACTGGCCGCCTGTATCGAACCGGCGATTTAGCCCGCTGGCGGGAAGACGGAAGTATCGAATTTTTGGGCCGCGCCGACCGGCAAATAAAGCTGCACGGCGCTCGCATAGAATTGGACGAAATCGCGTCGGTGTTACAGCAGCACCCAGTCGTCAAAGCCTGCGCGGTTGATCTGTTGCAAAGACCTGAACCACCACCTGAGCAGCTGTGTTCACGCTGTGGTTTGTCGTCGCGCTACCCAGGCAGCAATTTCGACGCGGAGGGATTGTGCAATGCTTGCCGCGACTTCGATAGCTACCGAACTAAAATAGAAAAGTATTTCCGCACGCGCGATGACTTACATGAGCTCTTCGAGTCAGCACGGCGCGAGAAGTCCAGCGCTACAGCTGCAAAATATGACTGCATCATGTTACTCAGCGGTGGTAAAGACAGCACATACGCGCTTTATCAGTTGGTTTGTATGGGACTCAAGGTGCTGAGTATTACCCTCGATAACGGCTATATCTCTGACACGGCGAAGGCTAATATTCAGCGCGTTGTCGATGACCTTGGCATCGATCACCGTTTCGAGACCACACCACACATGAACGCCATATTTGCCGACTCCCTGGCGCGGCACAGTAACGTCTGTAACGGCTGCTTTAAGACGATTTATTCCTTG
>JBPCXM010000589.1:0-8877 GCA_051008535.1 Pseudomonadales bacterium
TTTTCCGTCACACTGAGTTGGTCAAAGACGCGCTCCTTCGTGTCTGGATGGAACGCTGAAGGGCAATTGTCACGAAGCCAGAGGTAGTGGAAAGAGGCGCTTTTCCCATCGTTCCACTCAATTGATAGCGACCGTTGGTGCTGATCAATCCGCGCAATTCTCGTAGCATTGCTCTCAGTTTCAATAGCATCAGGCGGCTGCATTTGTAAACCTCGTGAGATCGCTGTTATGAGCGCAAGAATATAGCGCGCAAGAATCACTGACAAGGGCGTCGTGCCCGCAACAAAGCACGACGCGACGGTAATAGGCGCGCTTCGCGTGCTATGTTACGGTTTATTTGCCGAGATAAACTCCGAGATGATTAACCATGTACACTCGAGACGATCAGAACAACAAACCGAATATTCTATTCATTATGGTCGACCAGATGGCACCGCAGGTACTGCCTTTCTACGGCGGGGCTATCGTCAAAGCGCCACATTTATCGACATTAGCGGAAGGGGGCGTTGTCTTTGATTCGGCTTACTGCAATAGCCCGCTTTGCGCACCATCCCGCTATGTGCTAATGAGCGGCCAACTACCAACCGCTATTGGAGCCTACGACAACGCGGCTGAGTTTGCAGCAGATACGCCCACTTATGCGCATTATCTGCGCCAGGCTGGTTATCGAACCGCGTCGTCGGGCAAAATGCATTTTTGTGGCCCCGATCAGCTACATGGTTTTGAAGAGCGCCTGACCACGGATATTTACCCCGCAGACTACGGTTGGTTTCCCGATTGGGAGAACTTTGCGCAGCGGCCGACGTGGTATCACAATATGTCTTCGGTGACACAGGCCGGAACCTGTGTGCGAAGCAACCAACTGGATTTTGACGACGAGGTTATCTTTCAAGCCCAGCGTTACTTATATGACCATGTTCGCGGCAACGATGAGCGTCCGTTCTGCTTAACGGTTTCTATGACCCACCCACACGATCCCTATGCGATCACTAAGGAATACTGGGACAGGTACCGCGATGAGGATATCGATTTGCCCACGGTTAGTATCGCACCCGAGGACCTAGACCCACACTCCAAGCGGTTGCACCATGTGTACGCCATGAGCGAACAAGATATCACTGAGCAGCAAATTCGCAACGCGCGCCGCGCCTATTACGGGGCGATCAGTTATATCGACGATCAAATCGGCAAACTACTGAAAACCCTTGGCGAAACCGGCCTGGAAGACGATACCATCATCGTATTTTCTGGCGACCACGGCGATATGCTCGGCGAGCGTGGTTTGTGGTACAAAATGAGTTGGTTCGAATGGTCGGCGCGCGTACCCATGATTATTCATGCGCCAAAGCGCTTCGCGCCATCGAGGGTCAAGCAATCTGTATCAACAATGGACTTAATGCCAACCTTTGTAGGGCTGGGAAATGATGGTCGTTCGCCTTCTTTCGCCAATCCAATCGATGGCCGTAGTCTGCTTCCGCATTTGCAGGGAAGCGGCGGCCACGATGAAGTCATCGGTGAATTTCTCGGCGAAGGGACGATCGCCCCTCTGTTTATGATTCGTCGCGGCGATTATAAGTTTGTGAGCTCAAAAACGGACCCGGACCAGTTGTTCAACTTGCAAGAGGATGCGCAGGAGCTAATTAATTTGGCCGAAGATCCTGCGCATGCGGACGTGCTGACTGCGTTCAAGAAAGAAGCCGCCGAGCGTTGGGATGTAGAACAAATCACACGCGATGTTATTCTCAGCCAACGCAGGCGTCGAATGGTCGCCGCTGCACTTAAGCAGGGCAAACAGGTCGCCTGGGATCATCAGCCCATGTTTGATGCCAGCAGGATGTACATGCGCAATAATGTTGATCTGGATGACCTGGAGAAACGCGCGCGCTTCCCACAAGTTGATAACTAGCGACGCTAGGCGTTCTCCGCTTCCGCGCTTTCTTCTAGCTCAGCAAAATATTTTTTGTATTCCTTCGCAACCCTTGGGGTAAGCAACATCATGGCAATCAAGTTGGGAATGCACGCCAGACCAAGGAACAAGTCGGAAAAATTGATCACGATTTCGAGGTTGACGATGCCGCCAACAAAGATCGAAACCACGTACAGCCAAAGATAAGGTTTAAACAACCCTGGATGCAAATACTGGCACGAAACTTCTCCATAGTAACTGCCCGCGATAATGCTGGTATAAGCAAACAATAGCGCCGCTATCGGCACGAAAAAGGTGCCAAATGAACCAAGGAAATGAGAAAACGCCGCCGTAGATAGCAAGATACCGGTCACGTCGGCCACCCACTGCACACGATCTATATACAGTTCGCCTTCATTACCCGCCTGGGGTGATAATTTCAGACTCCAGCCCTGCAAATTGTCGCGCTGCGGCGGCAATGGCAGCACAAACGATTGCCAGCGCCCATTTTGCAGCGACGAAACTGGTTCCGTCGCCACCGTTTCGCCTTTGGCATTGATTAGTTCAGCCGTTAGTAGCGTATCTTTCAGGTACACGCTAAATCGCAAGCCATCAATCGTGGACTCAGCGTCCTCCTCAAGTAATTGTCCTTCGCTCAGCAGCGGCGCCAATGGCAGCTGCAAGGCTTTATCATCGCCCGAATACTGCAAGGCTTGCTCGCCTTCCAGTAGCGACTGCAAGGAGCCATGTTGCGAGGGGTAAGCGCTGGTCGTGTTCCATCCTTGGCTAAAGAGTTGATTTGACTCTGTTACTTCGAAACTGAGGGGTAGCTTGTTAACGGGTTGATGACTCTCGCTGCCGTAGAAACCGCCGATCAAAATCACCAAGGCTGTTGCGGTACATACCACGACGGTATCGATAAAGGGGCCAAGGCTAGCAATGATTCCCTGCCGCACCGGGAATTTAGAATGCGCCGCGGCAAAGGCAATAGCGGCAGAGCCAACGCCCGCTTCGTTAGAAAACATGGCACGACGAATTCCCCAGAGAACCGCGATACCCATCGCGCCACCGAGCGAGGCATCGGTGTTAAACGCTTCGCTGAAAATCAGTTGAAATGCCGCCGGCACCTGATCGAAGTTCATCGCTAAAATAACAGCCACGCCGGCAAGGTAGATCAGACACATGGTTGGTACGATGCGGCTCGCCACCTGACCGATACGATGAATGCCACCAATCAGCACTAGACCCGAGAAGAAAGTTAGTGCGATTGACGTCGCCCAGGTAGGAACCGAAAACTGATCATAGATAATGGCAGAAGCTTGATTGGCCTGGAACATATTCCACGCGCCGAGAAAGGTGACTGTGGCTAGCCCAGCATAGAGATAGGCAACCGGGCGCCATCTTGGACCCAGCCCATCTGCTAGGTAATACATTGGGCCTCCCACCATGGCGCCATCGGTCGCGTCGGGTGCCGGCCGACGGTAAAGACTGCCTAGCGTAGCCTCGACGAACTTTAATGCCATTCCCAACAATGCCATCATCCACATCCAGAAGATAGCGCCGGGACCACCGATCTTTATCGCAATGGCGACGCCGGCTATGTTGCCAATGCCGGTGGTGCTGGCTAATGTAGTTGCAAGCGCCTGCAAAGTTGAGATATCGTTACTCGAACAACCTTCACTGTATTTTCCCCGCAGCAACTGCATGGCGTGGGGCAAACTGCGAAATTGCACGAACCCCAATCGCAGCGTGCAGTAAAGGCCCGCCACAACACACAGACCAATAACGCCATTGGTCCACACGAAGTCAGAAGTTGCTACTAGCCAGCGGTTTAAAGATTCCATCATACTCCTCTGACCTGCGTTGCCATCTGATTGTTAAAGTGAAGCATTGAGAGGTTAGAACGTAACAGTGACGCCACGCAGGACAAGAGTAGTGCCGCTGGGCGGCATAGTCCAGCGACTCCTGCAAGGCGACAATTAGATAGGCGAAACTGGTTCTATTGCCGACTGGTGTTTGGCTCTATTTGTCGGCAATAGGTCTTCTTACTCTGGGCAGACTGTTACCGTTTTTCGGATTTCTAAGGAGGTTTTACTGCATGACCAAATCCCTGCCTAATCAAGCGCAAGTTGTCATCATTGGCGGTGGCATTGTCGGCTGCAGTGTCGCCTACCACCTCACCAAACTCGGCTGGAAGGATGTTGTCTTGTTGGAGCGGCGCCAACTGACTTGCGGTACAACCTGGCATGCGGCGGGCCTGGTAGCGCAGCTACGTGCCACTGAGAATATGACCAAATTAGCTCGCTATTCGCAAGAATTGTACAAAGGCCTGGAAGCTGAAACCAGACAAGCAACCGGTTTTCACCAATGTGGCGCCATTACGGTAGCCAGCAATCCTGAGCGCTGGGAAGAAATTCGTCGTCAGGCTTCCATGGCTTCCTGTTTCGGCGTGGAAACTCAGGAACTCACGCCGCAGGAGGCGCAAGATAGGTGGCCATTGATGCAAATCGAGGATATTGAAGGCGCTTTTTACTTCCCGCAGGACGCGCGCACCAATCCAACAGACACGACTCAAGCCCTGGCCAAGGGCGCCCGTGCCGGCGGCGCCCGAATATTGGAGAACGTCAAAGTCAGCGAGATATTGGTTGATGCCAGTCGCGTCGTGGGCGTAGAAACCGATCAAGGTACGGTTCGCGCGGAGTACGTCGTTAACTGCGCCGGCATGTGGGCCCGCGAGCTGGGCAAAAAAGTTGGCTCTCGCGTACCATTGCACGCCGCAGAACACTACTACATAATCACCGAAACCCTCGAGGGTATGCACCCAAACCTACCCGTGCTGCGCGATATGGATAACCACGCCTACTATCGCGAGGAGACAGGAAAGCTGATGGTGGGCTTGTTCGAACCAGACGCAGCACCCTGGGGGCAGGATGGCATTCCCGAACAATTCTGTTTCGATGAACTGCCTGCCGATGCTGACCGTATCTATCCTTATCTTGAGAAAGCCTTTAGCCGCATTCCAGTGCTGGAAAACACCGGCATTCAATTGATGTTTAGTGGTCCGGAGAGCTTTACGCCGGACGATCGTTACTGGTTGGGTGAGGCCCCGGAAGTAGACAATCTTTTCGTCGCGGCTGGTTTCAATTCGATAGGTATTCAATCCGCGGGAGGTGCTGGTAAGGTTCTGGCCGACTGGATTGTGACGGGTCGCCAACCGATGGATCTGTGGGATGTATCGACAACCCGTATGATGCCGTTTCAAAACAGTAGCAAATACTTGTATGACCGCACCAAGGAATCGCTAGGGCTGTTGTACGAAATGCACTGGCCGTTCTACCAATACAAAACGGCGCGTGGTGTTCGAAAATCTATACTACACGACAAACTTCTGGCGGCTGGTGCGTGTTTTGGGGAACTGGCGGGTTGGGAGCGCGCCAACTGGTATGCCCCCGCCGGCGAAAAGGCCGAGTACGAGTACAGCTTTGGTAGGCAAAACTGGTTTCGCTGGCAGGCGGAAGAACACCGCAGCGTGCGCGAAGGGGTAGGATTTTTCGATCAGAGTTCTTTCTCAAAATTCATGCTGCAGGGTCGTGATGCCGAATCGGTATTGAATCTTATTTGCGCTAACGACATAGCGGTTCCGATTGGAAAAAGTGTTTATACCCAGTGGCTCAACGAGCGCGGTACGATTGAAGCCGACCTCACCGTTACCAAGGTGGAAGAGCACGGCTTTCTTATAGTCACTGCGCCAGCGACTCACACCCATGTACTCTCATGGTTAAAACGCCATATCACTGCAGATGTACACGTCGTATTAAACGATGTGACATCCGGTTTGATGTGTATAAACGTTCAGGGACCGAACTCACGAGCGCTTCTGGGCAGGATCAGCAACCACGATTTTTCCAATGAGGCATTTCCCTTCGCGACCTTGCAGGAAGTCGAAATCGGCTATGCTACGGTTAAAGCCTTGCGCCTGACATACATGGGAGAGTTGGGCTGGGAGCTGTATATTCCCACGGAATTCGCACCTCATGTTTATGATCTATTGGCCGAGGAAGGTAAGGGGTTTGGGCTCAAGCACTGTGGTTATCACACCTTGCAGAGTTTGCGTACTGAGAAGGCGTACCGCGAGTTTGGCCACGATTTGGGTGCCGATGACACCCCCGTCGAAGCCGGTCTCACCTTCGCCTGTGACTTCAATAAGGAAGGAGGCTTTATTGGTAAAGACGCATTGCTCAAACAAAAAGAAGATGGCGTAACAAAACGGCTGGTTCAATTCCTGTTGCAAGACTCTGAGCCACTAATGTATCACAACGAACCGATATATCGTAACCGGCGATTGGTCGGCTACACCACTTCAGCCATGTACGGCCATACCCTCGGCGCGTCGGTCGCTATGGGTTACGTCAGCAATGACGGGGGGGTAAACGCTGATTTTGTAAAAAGTGGTTCGTATGAAATTGAAATTGCCGGCAAGCGTTATGGCGCAGAGGCATCTTTACGTCCGCTGTATGATCCCAAATCGGAACGGGTAAAAATTTAGCGACACGTTACGTCGCTAGACATTTTTCAACGCACTGCGCGTGCCGAAATCTTCAATTGCCAGTGCTATCAATTTGTCGATTAATTCCGTATAGGAGATGCCGGATGCCTCCCACAATTTTGGATACATGCTGATTTTTGTAAAGCCGGGAATGGTATTAATCTCGTTAATATAAATTTGCTGGTCTTTTGTTAGAAACATATCGACGCGAGCCATGCCGGTCGCTTCCAGTGTCGTAAAAGCCTGTAATGCTATGTTCTGCAATTGCTTGGTGGTTTCTGGCTCGACATCCGCGGGTATCGCCAGGGCGGTAGCGTTTTCATCGACGTATTTTGCGGCATAAGAATAAAATTCATCCTGCGTAATAATTTCGCCCGGCACCGAACAGCGGGGACCCGTATTCCCCAGCACCGCACATTCTATTTCGCGGCCATCGATGGTTTCTTCGACGATCACTTTTACGTCGTATGCAAAAGCTTTCGCTAACGCTAATTCTAACTCGGCGCGATTAGCAGCCTTAGAAATGCCGACCGAGGACCCCATATTTGCCGGTTTTACGAATACTGGAAAGCCAAGCTCCGCTTCAATTGTCGCAATGGTTTCTGCGTCCTTCGTGTTACGCCGCACGGCCATAAAATTTGCAACTGGAATTCCGTCAGCGCGCAGCAATCTTTTCGCCACATCTTTATCCATGCCGATGGCCGAACCGAGAATGCCTGAACCAACACACGGTACGTTTGCCAGCCTCGCCAGCCCTTGCACGGATCCATCTTCTCCGTATGGACCATGTAGTACCGGAAAGATCACGTCGATTTCCTCAGCCGCCGAAGTATTCGCCAAGCTGACGAGCTGCGCCTGTCCGTCGCTAGGCGCCAGCATGATTTCGTCGTTGCTCTTATTCAGCTCGGTTAAAATCGGGTTTTTGGCGTGCACCGGATTTTCGCTTCGCAATAATGGCAGCGATTGCTCATCCAAATACCATTTACCCGTGCGGCCAATGCCGATCAGAACGGGATCGTATTTATTCTTATCCATTGCATGGATGACGTTGATAGCAGATTGTAAAGACACCTCGTGCTCGGCTGAGCGCCCACCAAACAGGATTGCGACTTTTATCTTCTCATTCAGCTTGGGCACGGTATTGATTCCATCAATAGTTTTTGGAAGCGTGTTGTGAAATGACCTTATTCATTTGGCCGGATAATTACGCATAAATAGTATGCCATAATTTGCGTTTGACATAACGATGTTAGGCGCTCAAGCGGCCGATGACGTACAATATAGGAAGCCATCTACAGCGGTTTACATTTCAATTATGAAGCGATCAGGCGTACACGCTGCCGGGGTTAGCATTAGGAATTCACCCTAGGTCTGCAATGATGCCAAATGAAGGGGGTAACGTTGAAAAAGCCTGATACTCCAGTAGATGAAGAGACCAGGCTCAAGGCGCTTAGGTCACTCAATATCCTGGATACCATGCCGGAAGAACGTTTTGATCGTCTTACCCGCATGGCCAAGCGCTTGTTCGGAGTGCCCATTGCGCTCGTCAGCCTCGTCGATGAAGACCGTCAATGGTTCAAATCTGCGGCGGGGCTCGATGCCACTGAAACACCGCGAGATGTTTCGTTCTGTGGCCACGCGATTTTGGGTAACGAGACATTTATTGTTCCAGACGCGTCGAAGGATGATCGCTTTGCCGACAATCCGCTAGTGTTGGATGATCCCGATATTCGTTTTTATGCCGGCTGCCCGCTAAAAGCCGGAGATGGGAGCCAGATAGGAACGCTGTGCGTTATTGACCAGAAACCAAGAAGCCTCAGTGAGGATGACCTCGAAATGTTGCAAGACCTCGCCTCGATGGCAGAGCGCGAGTTAGCGGCTGTACAGCTGGCAACTCTGGACGAGCTCACCGGGGTATCAAACAGGCGAGGCTTTATGATGCTCGGTCAGCATAGCCTGAACCTTTGTATTCGGCAGGCGCTGCCGGCGTCTCTGGTTTTTATCGATCTCAACAAATTCAAAGCGGTTAACGACAAGTTCGGGCACGCTGAAGGAGATACCGCTTTAATTGCGTTTGCCGACCAGATAAAGAGCGTTTTCAGGGACTCTGACTTGTTTGCGCGCCTGGGCGGCGATGAGTTTGTCGTATTGCTTACCAATGCATCGAAGGATCTTACGGTAGATATTATGGCGAGGTTTCAGCAATCGTTGGACAAATACAATATGGAAGCAAATCGCGGTTACGATATTTTATTCTCATATGGTGTTGTTGAATTTAGTCCCGATAAGCATGCTACCGTTGAAGCATTGCTAGCCGAAGGGGACTCATTGATGTACAAACACAAAAGGGCAGGGAAGTAACAATGGGCGCAAAAGATATATACAACTACCGCGAAGTAAACGGCCAGCTGGCGACTGCGGGAAT
>JBPCXM010000590.1:0-5764 GCA_051008535.1 Pseudomonadales bacterium
CCGCCAAGGACACCAGTTTCCAGGAAATTCTCGATACCACCAGACAATCGCTGGCACTGGGCTACATGGAACAAAGCAACATATCGATTACCGAAGCCGCTTACCTGCTGGGTTTTTCAGACGTCAGTAATTTTACGCGCGCCTTCAAGCGCTGGACAGGCAAGTCCCCTAGGGATTTTCGCCAATCCCTTGGGCTCGAGCACTAAACGTTCCTACGCCACGCTTACTTGTCCACCCACCAGCGATACCGCTGTGTTAAGCCGGGTTAACCCACCATCCACCAGCAAACTGGCGCCATTGATATAACTGGCTGCGTCTGACGCCAGGAATAACACGCTGTCGGCAATGTCCTGTGGCTTACCTATGCGATTGATGGGCTCAAGGGCGGCGCACAGCTCACCTAGTTGTGCGGCCGCATCTTCGCCGTAGGCCTCCTGCAAAATAGACGTTTCTATAAACCCCGGCAATATCGCATTGTGACGAATGCCGGGCACCTGAATAACGGAATCTTCGGTAAACTTTACAATAGCCGCCTTGGCCAGGGCATAAGGGCAGTATCCTGTCGAGCTTAGCACCGCGGAAGCAGATGAAATATTTAGTACTGAGCCACTGGCACTAGCCCTCAGTAGCTTGGCAAAGTGTTTGACATAGAATACCGGACCCGTTAGCAGCACATTCATCTGCGCGTGATATTCAGCTTCGTCCACTTCCTCGGGGTTTTTCATGACGGCAAAGCCGGCGTTATTAACGAGTACGTCTAAAACACCGTATTCCTGTTCAACCCATTGGGCCAGGTCGGCTATCGCCGAGAGATCGCCGGCATCACTTATTCGCGTAACGAGCGTTCCGCTTCCTTCATGCGCTAAAGACTCCAGCGCGGTACTGTTGATATCTGTGGCGATTACGGTAGCGCCCTCAGCAAGGAAGTTGTGTGAAATCGCCAAGCCAATACCGGAGGCGCCTCCGGTAACCAATACTATTTTCTCACTAAAACGCATAACTTAACTCCTGATGATTGGGGCGTGAGCCCAGTTTAGAACTATCACAGCACTGCGACCTGTCCCAACACGAAAAGCAATTGTCATCCTGGCGCCTATGTCAGATGAGTTGACATGAAAGCACTACTTCAACTGGCTAGCGTGATGCGCTTCAGCAAGCCCCTTTGCCCATTTCAGATTCGTTCTGCGCATTATCTGGACTCCATGCTCTAGCGTTAATCTTTCTGCAGGATATGAACAAAACCGGCGCTACCGAGGCCGCCATTGTGTTGCAGTGCAATACGTGCGCCTTCTACCTGACGCTCGCCTGCCTCACCGCGCAACTGCCAGGTCAATTCGGTGAGCTGCGCCAGACCGGTTGCACCGAGGGGGTGCCCTTTCGCCAACAATCCTCCCGACGGGTTTACCACGTAGCGGCCGCCGTATGTCGTATGGCCGGCAGCCACAAATTCATTGAGCTCACTTTCCGCACACAGTCCCAGCGCCACGTAAGTCGCTAATTCATTGGTAGCGAAACAATCGTGCAACTCGATGACGTCAACATCTTCGGGCGCTATACCAGCGTCTTCATATGCTTCATTGGCTGCATCGCGACTAAGCGCCTGAAACATCACATCCAGTGCACCACCGCAGAAGTACTCGCGCTTGTCGCTGCACCAACCGCGCCCCGTTAAGCGCACGTCGGCTCGAATACCGTGCGATTTGGCAAACGCTTCCGTGCAAACAACAACCGCCGCAGCGCCACAACTCGGTGGACAAGCATAATTTTTGCGCAGATTGCGGAACAGTTTCGGCGTTTCCAGAATCTCTTCCACGCTTATCGGATCCCGAAAAATGGCGTTTGGGTTGGCGGCGGCATGACGCCGCGATTTAACACTGATGGCGGCAATCGTCTCCTCGGTTACTCCCCGCTCCAGCATAGCGTCAACCTGCGCGCCGAACATACATATGGCCGGTGGCGTGTTGCGCTCGTCTTCGCCAAGGTCCATGATTTGGGCGATGGCATCCTCATGACGGGCCAGCGGGCTGGTTTTATCCGGAAACACCACATCTATAGCACCAGGCGGCATCTCTTCGAAGCCTAAGGCGAGGGCACACTCCACATTGCCGCTCTCTATCGCTTGTGTTGCCAGCGCAAATGCCGAAGAGCCGCTGGCACAATTGTTATTTACGTTAAATATCGGGATGCCGTTAATATCCACGCGGTACAAAGTGGTCTGTCCCGCACAGCTATCACCGTACACATAGCCACAAAAGGCTTGATCAACGAGCGAAAACGAAATGCCTGCATCCAGAAGTGCGGCGCGAGCAGCGTTTTCACCCATTACATCGTAGGGCTCAGATTGACCCGGCTTTCGGAACGGCACCATGCCGACGCCTGCTATTACAATGTTTGAATTCATTGCGTAACTTCCTAGAAGTTGTAACGACCTTGTAGGCCAATAATCCTCGGCTCTTCAGCCCAGGCACCATATATTCCAGCACTTAAAGGTGCATCCACAGCAAACGAGTAGGTCGCTTCATCGGTCAGGTTGCGCCCATACAACGCCACTTCCCAAGTATCAGCAGCAGAGCTGATGCCGATCCGGGCATTGACCTTGACATAACTTTCCTGGAGGACATTGGGGTCAAGATCTCCATCCAGGAAATAGTCATCCTTATAAGAAGCATCGATATTAAAGCGGAACATCAAATTCTCACCAAGCGAGTGATCATAGCTGGCATAGACTGTACCACTCCATTCGGGTGCGTTGGGGCCGCGCTCGCCACTAAAGTCCTGGGTGCACGAATCACCGATGGCAGCTGCCTGGAAAACCGTACAAGGCGCGCCTTGATAGTCCTCGTATTCCGAATCAAGATAAGCGAGTGAGCCGCCTACTTCCCAACTTTTAGTCAGAGCGATCTGGCTTTCAAATTCCACACCCTGGCTGACCAGGCTGGCAGCATTATTTACCAGAAAGGTGGTGCCCCTAAATGAAGTGACTTGCTGATCTTCTAGTTCGGTACGAAACAAGGTGGTACTCACGCGTGCACGACCGTCCCACAGCGTGGTTTTTACGCCCAGCTCCCAGGCCTCGGCCTCTTCGTCTTCAAACTCTGTGCCGTCGCCCGGCGTGCCATCCGGATTCGCGGTATCACCAGAGCTGTTGAAACCACCTGATTTGTAGCCGGTGGAATAGGACAGATAGAGCATAGTCTCGTCACCGACATCCCAACGCAGGCGAACCGATGGATCGAAATGATATTCATTACGCTCCAATTCGTTGTCCTGAGGAAACGTGTTGAGCAACGACCATGCTGTAGAAACAAGTGCAGAGTTTTGTGCGTCCAATGCGCCAGTCGGTACGCCGTCAGGTCCGAATACGGTAACATTCTGTCCAGGAGAGCCCACGCCAATACTGCCTAATTTATGAGTTTTCTTGGTGTCCTCCGAGTAGCGGCCACCTACATCGAGGAACAACGTATCGCTTAAGTCAAAAGTTAATTCGAGAAACACCGCCAAGGTATCAGTCTCGGTGTCATTATGAGAATTGCGCCAAACGATGTCTTGCTCGGCACCGATGAGCGCCGACGCCGCGGGATTGAGGGAGGTGAAAACCTGGCCATTCCACAAGCTGTTAATACCTATACCACTCAAGGGTACGTCGGGCAACGCTGGGTTCAGTGAACTGGCAGGCAAAGTGCCAAATACCCCTCCAAGCGTACCATCTAGATACGGTACATTTTCAACGGTCAGCTCTTGCTCTTCGTAATAGATCCCCGCCGTAAAGTTGAAGAACCCGTCGTAATTACTGGCGAACCTGAATTCCTGACTAAAAGTTTCAAGTTCCTCAAATTCAACACTATGCACAGCATTACCCGGTTGAAAGTCAACATCGTGATCCTGATTCAGGTCGAAATCGGTATAGCCACTCAGAGACGTCAACGTGTAGTCGCCGGCATCCCACTCAACCCTCAAAGACGCCTGATTCGACTCTGACTCTTCGATATCAACGGGTACGAAGTCGGTATTTCCTGTCCAGGACTCGTAATCCTGGGTTCCAGTGTCAGGACCAAAGCCCGGCACCTGGAAAGCTGCGATCGAACCCATGACGGCCGTCACGCCCAATTGATTGGTGCCGAAGCCCTGTAATAAGGAAGGATCGGCAACGTTATTGACTTGCTCGATTCCTTCGCCGTCTGATTCAGTATGTGCAAACTTGCCTGTTACCGCGACAGTGTCGGTCGGCTCCCATGCCAGGGAAACGCGATACATGGTGTCTTCTTTTTCAGCGACGTCCTGGTCAATAAGCCGGCTTTCGACATAGCCGTCTGATTCCTGGTAACGAACTGCAATTCGCCCGGCTAGATTATCAGTGAGATCCCCGGATACCACAGCCGTTCCTCGAACGGTGCCGTATTCAGGCTCTGAGTCCAACGTGATCGAGCCGTTAAGGCCATCTCCGGGCGCGGGGCTAGCTGACTCTACCTTAATCGCGCCGGCAATCGTGTTTTTTCCAAACAACAAGCTCTGCGGACCACGCAAAACCTCCACGCGAGCCAGATCAACCATGGACTGGGTAAACTGGCGGCTGCGCATTTGGTAAATGCCATCGACATACATACCAGCGGATTGTTCAAATCCTTTGTTGACACCGGATCCGATACCGCGAATATAGATACTGCTGGTTTGTGCAGCACGTCCAAGTTGCAGGCCAGGAACCTTGGAACTCAATTGCTCTAGATTGGTTACACCACTCCGGTCCATTGAATCTCCAGAAACGACGCTGACGGCAACAGGAGCATCCATCAGGCTTTCCGGCCTTTTTCGAGCGGTCACGACCACCTCTTCCAGCATAGGCTCGGAATACACCGGAATGGGAGCAAATACTGCCAGTTGTGATGCGGCCATTGCGAAAATGAGCTTTTTCCTATCCATATCTTCACCGTTTGTTTAAAGGGTTGAGTATTAACGATTACTATACTCATCCAGTTGTGGCGTAACTTGTCATCACGATCTACACCTATTGTCTCGATGGACAGGTACATCCGGCTAGCAGCACCTCTTCCGGCGATCAGGAATTACCGTATTTCCTTTAAGCGCTATGCTCGGCTATTGATCCCATGACATTTCTCCGTAGTAATTACGGTTGTCGGCAGAATCCAATGCTCACAAAGACAGGCGTTTTGCGCCAACAGACAAGAAAAACGTCTTAGAAGGGGAGAACAAACACTGGCATTGGTCAATGTGACCGATCTGAGCTTGTTATTGTTGTCTTATGCATAGCTGGCAAACAGATTTACTAAATACGTACTTGTCCCTAAGCCTGAAGCCTGTACTGCCAAACTTTCATCATCGCGAATGATACGTACCGCCGTTAAAGCCGCAGACCAGACACGTGTTTCGCCATGGGCCGCACCGCGAAGTTCATGACGCGGATTCCGAAGACCTCGCCTACATCAGTCCGTATGTGACCCGACACCTAAAGCGATTTGGCGAGTACCCGGTTCCCCATGTGGCGGAATCACTGCCATCGTCCAAACAGCTGCTCTAGATACGCGGGTCCTTTTACACAGATTGAATCTAATCCAACACCTCAGGCAATCTTCTTCCTGAACTCTTTGGGCGTTACGTCAAACCAATTTTTAAAAGCCCTATAGAATGTACTGGGCTGGGAGTAGTTCAGCATATAGGCAATTTCTTTGTTGGAAATATAGCCCAGCCTCATGTATTCCGCAGCAAGGCCCATTCGAACCTCATTATCGATGGCCCGAAAGCTGGTACC
>JBPCXM010000591.1:0-15381 GCA_051008535.1 Pseudomonadales bacterium
GCGGGCTTTCTCTTTTCCCCGCGCACGCCGACTCGGATTTTGACGAAGACGATTTATTAGAGCTGTACGGAGATGATGAGACGGTAAGCATCTCCACTGGTACCGAGCAGTCGATTCGCTTGGCGCCGTCGGTCGCCAGTGTCGTTACCGAGGCAGATATTCGCAATCGTGGCGCGACCAATCTGCAGGAGGCGCTGGAAATGGTGCCAGGCCTGCATGTATCACTGTCCAACAACAACCTTCTAAGCTCGGTTTATTCAATCCGCGGCATTCACACTGCACAAAACACGCAAATACTACTACTCATTGACGGTATTCCACTACGGCAAGTCTTCAATGGTGGCTTGCCGATTGGGTTTACCATGCCGGTGCAAAACATTAAACGCATCGAGATTATCCGCGGTCCTGGTTCCGCAGTATTTGGTGCCGACGCGTTTGCCGGTGTGATCAATGTCATATCCAAAAGCCCCGCAGATATAGGGGTTGTCGAAACTGGCGTACGCTATGGGTCATTTGATAAGCAAGATTATTGGTTGCAATCTGGCGGTAAATTGGGTGATGCATGGCAATACAGCGCCAGCCTAGAATATGCTAAGAGCAACGGCGATGACGACCGAATTGTTGACCGAGACCTGCAGACATTTCTAGACAGCGCTCTCGGCACCAGTGCATCACGTGCGTCTGGTTCGCTTGATACTCGCTATGATATTTTGAACGCTAGAGTTGCATTCAATAGCGAGCACTGGAAAACGTCATTTTTCACGTGGCTGCAAGACGATGCAGGAGTCGGCGACGGCGTTATTCATGCGCTCGACCCGAACGGCGAACAGAATAGCGATTACTATCTTCTTTCGCTCTCATATCAAAACGAGTTCACTAGTGACTGGCGTTATGAAACACAGCTCTCACTTAGCCTGTTTGACGTAGAAGCCGAGTATTCGCTATTGCCTGCAGGAACCCGCACCTTGGTGGACAGCGACGGCAACTTGGCTCGTGGGATTATTCCGGGTGCCCGCTTGGTGGATTTTCCGGATGGTGTGCTTGGCAATCCCGGTGGGCGGGAGCAAAAGCACACTATAGAATTCGTCAATTATTATTCCGGATGGAACAAACATAAACTAAGATTTTCTGTTGGTTTCCAGCGACAAACAGGAGAGCCGGAAGAGACGCGAAATTTTGGTCCAGACGTGCCCGGTATTACTGATCCAAACGCAAGCAGCATTGACGGCACGCTGACGGATGTGTCCAATGCACCTAGCGTCTTCGCCAAAGACAGTGATCGCGATATTTGGTTCGCATCGTTGCAAGACGAATGGGCTCTCGCGAATGACTGGCGCCTCACGGCCGGTGTTCGCTTTGACGACTATTCTGATTTTGGCAGCACAATCAACCCGCGTCTTGCGCTGGTATGGGCAACGAGTTACAACCTGAGTTCGAAGTTGCTTTATGGCAGGGCTTTTCGTGCGCCTGCTTTTCTGGAGTTGTCGGACACCAACCCCATATTGCGCGGCGACGAAGATATAGAGCCCGAAACGATTGACACAGTCGAACTCGCTTTTGACTATCTGCCAACGCCGGCCTCAAGTATTAAGCTCAACCTATTTGCGTATCAAGTGAAAGACTTGATCACCTTCGTTGCTCCGAGCGATGCTTCTAGCAGGGCACAGGAAGCGAAAAATGCAATCGACCAGGATGGTTACGGTTTTGAAGTGGAATATTCGTGGATACTAACCGACGACTTTTCCCTCGATAGCAATTATGCGTGGCAGCACAGTGAAAATAAAAAAACCGGTAACATTGTGGCGGACGCGCCCCGCCAGCAATTTTACCTGGCGGCGACGTGGAATTTCCTGCCAGACTGGAGTTTAAACACGACGCTGAACTGGGTTGGCCACCGGAGTAGAGATAAAGACAGCAACATAATTGACGCGCGCGATGATGTCGACGATTATGCGCTTGTTGATGTAGCGATACGCCGCAAGAAATTGTTCCAGAACCTGGAATTAGCGCTGGTGGCCCGCAACGTATTCGATGAAGATGCATTTGAGCCAAGCGCCGGTACTAGCACAGCAGGAATCCCGGCTGCGATTCCCGACGATTACCGGCTTGAAGGCAGAGCAGTATTTGCGGAGTTTCGTTATCATCTAAGCAAATAGCAATCATACGAACAGCTATTAGGGGTAGTAAGTTGTGAGTAGAAATGCCGACCCACCACCCGCTCAGAAAGTTCAGAAACGTGACGGATCGTTTACAACAAAAACGGCGACCAATATCTGGTTTGAAGAGCCAGCCTCCGAAAATAGTTATTTAGTCGAAAATGCCTTTTGTCACGGTTACAATCTCATTGATCTGATCCGCAAGCGTAGCTTTGCGGATACGGTTTATTTACTGCTCCGTGGCGAATTGCCAAACAAGGAACAGTCTGAATTGTTTGGCTGCCTGATGGTGGCTTTTATGTCGCCGGGCCCACGCCACCCGGCCACCCGTGCCGCCGTTTTAGCTGCTGTTGGCAAAACCGATCCTGCCTTGATACTGCCTCTTTCGCTGTCAATTCTCACCGGCGAAAATTATGGTGCCTACGACGTTTTGCCAGCAATGCGCTTTATAGTGCGCAATAGCCGCAAAGCCCCTCAACAGGTCGCGGAAGACATTGTGAAGCAAGTCAAAGATGATAGCGAAACTGCAGTTCCTGGTTTTGGCAACCTATTTAATGGTGTAGATCCCTTAACGAACAAAATAGCTGACACGCTCACACAGCTTCCGGGTGCCGGAGAGTGTATGCACTGGAGTGTGAGTTTCGTTGCCGAACTGCGGCGCGCCAACATAGGCTGGTTGCCAACAGGCTTGTTTGCCGCCGTTTTGTGCGATCTTGGTTTTAATCCCAAGCTGGGTGCCGGACTCTACCAATTGTGTTCGGCGCCAGGTTTGTTGGCACATGGCATGGAATTCGTCGGCAAACCGCTCACGTCGGTGCCGTTTCCTGACGATGATCATTATCATATCGAGACTGAAATTGTCGAATAATACCGCCTATTGGGACCAGCGCAGAAGCAATGTTTATAGCGCGGTGGGCGGCTGGATTCTCGGTAAGGGAGTGTTTTCTCACGGTATCAATTTGTTGGATGACGTGATCGGCAAATACTCTTATATGCAAATACATGTGTTAAATGTCACGGGCAAATTGCCGGAAAGAAAGATTGCCGACTGGATGGAGGCTAGTTTTATTTTTCTAAGCTGGCCAGATTCCAGAATTTGGTGCAACCAGATCGGGGCATTGGGCGGCGAGGCAAACTGTTCAGCTGCCGCCGCGGTAGCTGCAGGTATTCAAGCGGCTTGTTCCGAATTGTATGGCGGCAGTACTATCGTGAAGGGCTGTGAATTTCTGCGTTCGGCGTTTACAAAGCGCCAACAGGGAGCGTCAGTCAAAGAGATTGTGGAGTTTGAAGTCTCCAGAAGAAGAGGGCGGCCGGACATCGCAGGTTTTGCTCGGCCATTGGTAAAAGGCGATGAACGTGTGGATATTTTATTGGCATATGCACGTGCGCTGGATTTCCCAGTAGGCCCGCATGAACAGTTCGCGCTGGAAATCGAAGAGTATTTAGGTACCGAGTATGACGAGCGAATGAATATGAACGGATGTATTGCTGCCTTCTGTACAGATCAGGGCTATAGCGGTGAGCAACTGAACAATATTGCTGCGACTATAGTCAGTTCCGGTATCGGGGCCTGTTACGTAGATAATATTCATCGCCAGCAGGGTAGCTTCTTACCTCTACGCTGTGACGATATCGAATATACCGGTAAACCCATCAGAGAAGTGCCGACCGATTAGCCGTCTATAGCACTGTATCATCCATGGGATGTGGCTTGTCGATGCCGTAACCTTGCACATAGTCGACGCCGACCTCACGCAGTTTTTCTTCGATCGCTTTGTTTTCAACGAATTCGGCAATGGTTTTGAGGCCCGACACGTGGCCAATATCGTTGATCGAACGCACCATCGCGAGATCGATTGGGTCTTGCAGAATATCTTTGACGAAGATGCCATCGATTTTCAGAAAATCCACCGGCAGCTTTTTCAAGTACGCAAATGACGACATGCCGGTGCCGAAATCATCTAGCGCAAAGCGGCACCCCAATTCGCGGATGGCGGCGATAAAGCTGCCGGCGAGTTTGAAGTTTTTGACCGCGGCGGTTTCGGTAATCTCGAAACAAATTTTGTCGGCTGGCACGCCGGTGCGGGTAAACTGTTGTGCAATATAGTCGTAAAAGTTGTCGTCGCCCAGCGACAGCCCTGACAAGTTAATCGCGAAGTGAGCCAGCGAGTCGAACTTGCTTCTGTTGTCAGCCAGCCACTGAAATGCGTTGCGCACTACCCAGCGATCTATTTGCGCGGTCAAATTAAACCGTTCAGCGGCTGGTAGAAAATGCGCCGGCGAAATCAGTTCGTCATTGTCACCGCGCATGCGCAGCAACACTTCAAAACTGACTTCGCTTGGATCGGTCATGGATTTAATTTTTTGGCAATAGAGCTGAAAGCGGTCCTCGCGCTCGGCTTGCACGATTTCTGACGCCAACTGCACTTCGCTGCGGCGTTGCAATAACTCGTCATCGGTTGCCGAAAAAACATGTACTCGATTGCCGCCGCGATTTTTCGCTTTGTAGCACGCGGCTTGCGAGGCGGCGAAGACATCCTGAAAATCAAGGCTGTCCTGATTAATTTGCGCAACGCCAATCGAAACGGTGATCTGGTATTCAGTGCGGCCTGTTTTGAACTGAAATTCTTCAAAGGCCTTACAGATATTCTCGCAAATTCGAGTGGCGGCATCGATCGGACAGTAGCGCAACAGCACGCCAAATTCGTGGCTGCTCAAGCGCGCAATCGCGTCGCTTGGTGCGCGTACCTTATTTATGAGTATTTGCGCAACTTCCTGTAACAACTTGTCACCCGCGCTGTGGCCACGGCTTTCGTTAATCATCTTGAACTCGTTAACATCGATATGGCATAACGCATGCTCTACCTGAGAGTTGTGGCTGTCTTCCAGTGACAAGCTCACTTCCTGGTCGAACACCTGACGATTTTTCAAGCCCGTTAGCGGATCGTGACTGGCGTGATAAGTGAGCTGCTTCTCAAGGTTACGGGCTTCAGTGCTGTCTTGAAACACCATGACCGCACCAACGATATCATTGTTGCTGTCGCGAATAGGCGACGCGGAATGTTCGATTACCAGCTCAAGGCCTTGTCGGCTACGCAGCAGAATGTTTGACTTGGAATGTATAGAGCGTTTTTCGTTCAAGCAGCGCTCCAGCGGGCTAACGGCTGGAACGCGCGAATATTCGTGGTAGGTTTTGAAGATCTCACCAAGGGGTTTGCCGTGGGCTTCGGTGCTCAGCCAGCCGGTTAGGTGCTCGGCCACAGGGTTGAGATAGTCGACTTCGGCTTTGGCGTTGGTGGTAATCACCCCATCACCGATAGACTTAAGTGTTACCAACGCGCGTTCTTTCTCAGACGCCAATTCTTTCTGGCGCGCTTCAAACTGCTGGTTGCTAACGATATAGTCTTCGCGGTGCGCAGCAATATTACAAACATGGCGCAGTTGCTCGGCACGAAACGGCTTGGAAATAAAGTCAACGGCGCCGCTGGCAATTAGGCTACCAGCTTTCTCGGGGCTGCCGAAGGCGGTCATCATAATTACCGACTGGGTAGGTTTTATCAGCAAAATCTCGCGCAACACATCTTCGCCCGACATCTTTGGTAGCATCAAATCGAGCAGCACGATGTCGTGCTGCCCCTCTTTCCACGCTTCCAACCCGGCCTCGCCGTCGTTGGCGCACTGAATAACAAAGCGGTTTTTAAGCACGCGTTCCACCAGCTTAGCGGTGTCAGCGTAGTCTTCGATAATTAAGATAGAAGTCTTGGGTGGTTCGATATCACCGCGGCTAAACATGTCTTCGATCATGCGCGGTAGTTTGTGTGCCTGATCCAGCGGTATAAACGCGTTAACTTCAAATTCTTTGGCGGTAGCCAATGCAATTTGTTCGCTAAACGTCGCCGATACGATAAATACCGGTGTGTTCGCCTTGGTGTTCAGTGCCCCTGAGCGAATCAAGCGAGTTAAGCGCCAAGCATCGAGCGCCCCCAATTCAACGTTAACTACGACCGCATCGAAGGCATATTCGTTGAGTGCATTGATTGTATGCTGATCACCCGCGGATTCGATGAGGTTGATAAAACCCCGCTCGTTCAGTGCCCGCCTAATGCGATACAGGTTGTGCTCATCGGGATGCGCGAGCAAAATGTGTTGCGGTTGACTCATTTGATCCAGTCGGTCAAAAAGTAGCTGCAAATAATACTATGTCTGAGCAGCTTAAAGATCTTTGTTGCAGCAATTGCTGAAGTATAGAAGGTAGCTGTACCGGCCGCAACGTGGCGCCAAGCACAGACGATACTGCGAGCAGTCTTTGTTATCTCAGCAGTGGCAGCTCGGCGAGCAGTTTGTCGATCCGCTCGGTGAGTTCGGGCACATTGATATCGCTCGCCGCTTGATAGCGCGCTTCCAGGTCAACGATGGTGTTGTCGGCTAATAAATAGGCGTCAGCCGAGTTGGTGGTAATCAGCTGGCTTTGGATGCGTAACGCCGAGGGCTTCGATTCAGTAGCGCGCTGTGCAATGCGAATACCGACACGATCGGCTACCAAATCGCCGACTCCGAACGGTTTACCTTTGTCGACATCGTCCAGCTCTTTGTAAATTCCAATGTACTCACTCAGCTCGCTACCTCCCAATAGGTATAGCGCAGCGGACGTGAGAAAGTGTTTAGCCAGGTCTTTGCGGCCGCGTAAATAGAGGCTACCCAATTGGTCGATTTGGTCACGCATTGCGCCCATATTCAACAAGTCGAGCACTCTGGGATCGGCGCCCATTGCGGCCAGGGCCAAAAGGGCCGAACGGTTCTCGGCGATAGCGTCGTTGCTGAGTACGCTTTGCCGTTGGGCGAGTGAAAATGCACGTCGCATGGCGGCATGCAGACTCAAGCGTTCACCTTGCTGTTCCAATGCCATGTTGACCAGCTCTTGCACATAGGGGGTTAGACTGCTGACTTCGTTGGCCAGGTCCTGCTGCCCCCCATGCACACCGCCCGGCGCCAGCGCGTACTGCAGTCGCAATCCACCCTCATTGAGTTCAAGTTGCGTTACGTTCTGATAGGCGGTCAAGACCGAGTCGCAGTCTTTGTTGGCGCGACATCGGCTCATAGCGTACGGTAGCAGCAATGACTGCAACCAATTGGGTATGCTTAAACCGCCAACTTGAAGATCAGTCAGGTGAATTTGCTGTGGTGAGTCGCCGACACTATATTGGCTGAGCACGTTCAGATAATGTCTGCCGATGCCTATGGGCAACGCACCGCTGAAATCCACCTGGGCGACGCCGGATGTAATTCGAATGCTGACGTGCGCGTCGACGGCGGGGTTGGCTTGCGCAACTTGTTGCTGCACCAGTTGGTTTAATTCGGCTTCCGATAGTTCGAGCAACAGCGTGGACTCGGGGGTGATTCGGCCTAACTGCATTAGATCGAGTTGGCTGGCGTTGCTGTTCTGCATTGCACCGCTAGGCGCAAGCGGCTCACTCTGCAGCATCAACCAAGCAGTGAGAGCTGTGCCAAGCAAAGCGACCAATAACAAAACGCCAGAAATATAGAGTAACCGGGTTGCTAAGCGCATTGTTGCTATATATAAACTCGCTAATAGATCGGCCAGGAATTGTACCGGATCAAATTAAAATCACCAGATTTGTATCGCGTAAATTCGCATTAACTCCCTTGCTGCAGCAAGGCGAGCTGTTCACGCAATGTCAAAACATGCTCCGACCAATAACGAGGAGAGTCGAACCATGGAAAATTTTTCGGGAAGGCTGGGTCATTCCAGCGGCGGCCAATCCAGGCGCTGAAATAAAGCAGGCGCAAGGTTCTATAGACTTCAATCAAGCGTGTTTCACGCCAGTCAAAATCATAAAACTCACCGTACGCGCTTAGCAACACATCTAGCTGGCGCGCTCGCTCGTCATCGTCACCTGACAGCAGCATCCAGATATCCTGGATTGCCGGCGCACTGCGCGTGTCGTCAAAGTCGACCATGAAAATGCGATCGTCGCGCACAATCATATTGCCAATATGAAAATCGCTATGGGTTCGGATCGTCGCAACATCTTTTAGTTCATCCATTTTGGCTTGCATGCATGCAATCAGGTCGGCCGAGAGGCTTGCGTATGCCGGCTGCAGTTCAGCCGGCACCCAGTTGTCGCGTAGAAACTCAATACTCTCCACTCCATATGCTTCGAGGGTAATTGCAGGTCGGTGATCAAATTTTCGTGTTCGGCCCAGCGCGTGCAGTCGCCCCAGCAAACGCCCGATCACTGCGAGTACGCCTTCGCCTTCAAGGTCGGGGGTGCGCCCGCCGCAGCGTGGAAACAAGGCAATGGAGAAGTCTTGGTAGTCGAACAATGTTTCACTGCCATTGAACGCCAGTGGAGCGACCACATCGATCTCGGCTTCCTGCAGCTCCGCGGTAAACCGATGCTCTTCCAGAATCTGCGCGCGGCTCCAACGATCGGGCCGATAGAATTTGGCAATCAGCGGCTCGCTGTCTTCGATACCCACCTGATAGACACGATTTTCGTAACTGTTAAGAGTTAACACACGAGCGTCGCTGACCAGGCCGACGCTTTCAATGGCGTCCAAAATAAATTCTGGAGTCAGCTTGTCGAACGGGTGCTCTGCGGAGAGTTCACTCATTGCTTTGGGTATCCATGACAGGATACTAGGGCTTGATTAAGCAAGGCCACGCTTTTTATTTGAGCGTAAACGCTCATTCCTGCGCGCAGCCCTAGTTGTTGAACTGATTTGCGGGTAATGCGTGCCAGCAAAAATTGCTCACCGATTTTCAAGCGCAACAGCACTTTGCTGCTATGTGTATCTTCCAGCACGTCGATCTGCGTCTGTAAAATATTCAGTATGCTGCTGTCTGTGGGTTTGCTCAAGGCGATGCTCACGTCGCGCGCGGGTATTCGAATGCGCACCAGCTGATTTGTTTGCAGTTGGGTGTCGCTGAGGAATAGGCGTTGCTCAGCGCCGCATGATAATTCCGTTAGAGCAAAGTCAGCATCTCTGCGGACGACACGGCACTGCAATATCGCGGCCGCATCCTGTTCATGTGCAAGGCTTGCATCTATGCGTGAGCACAACTCAATGAGTGGTCCGTGGCTAACAATCTTGCCCGCTTCTAAAAGCATCAAATGGTCCGCGATCTGGCTGACTTCATCAATATGGTGGCTAATATACAGCATCGGGCAGGCTAGCTGTTGCTGTAGGTGGCGAATGGCTAGCAACAAGTCGGTCTTGCTGGCTTCATCGACGCCGGTAAGCGGTTCATCTAACAGCATCAATTGCGGCGCGGATAACGCGGCGCGTGCCAGCGCGACCCGGCGCGCCTCACCGCCGGAAAGCTGCTCTGGATATTGTGTTAGCAACGTCGCTAGCCCAAACCATGCGATGGCATCGTCCACACTTGGGCCGTGCGCCGCGAAGCGCCGCTGAAATGCGTAACGCAAATTGTCACGAATTTTGAGATGCGGGAATAGGCGATTTTCTTGAAATATATAGGAAAGCTCGCGCTGTTCCGGTGCCACGAGGACCTTGTTGTCGGGTGTCTCCCAAGTGCTGTCGCCATAGCTAATCGTGCAAGAGCCTCGCCGTTCCAGGCCGGCAATACAACGTAAGATGCTGGTTTTGCCCGCTCCGGACTTGCCGTATAGTGCGGTAATACCTTTGGTGGCCAGTTCAAAACGAACGTCGAGTTCAAATCGACTGGGCTCTTGTCCGCGCTTTAGTTTAATATCCGCGCGCAAGTTCATCGCCATAGCCTGGCCCCACGATTGCCCCAATACACCGCAGTGAGCAGCACCAACGAAAACACCAATAAGCCTCCGGCTAGCATATGCGCCTGCCCGTAGTTCATGGTTTCTACATGATCGTACAAGGCAATCGACACGACCTGGGTACTGCCTGGAATATTGCCGCCAATCATCAACACCACGCCAAACTCGCCAATTGTATGGGCGAAGGCGAGGCTGGCCGCTGTGATGAAACTGCGTTTGGTGATGGGCATGACGATGGTCATAAAACGGTCCAACGGCTTTGCCCCCATGGTTGCGGCGGCTTCCAGCAAATTGCGTGGCAGTTGCTCGAAGGCGGCCTGCAAGGGCTGCACAACAAAAGGCAGAGAGTAGATCACCGAGCCAATCACCAGCCCGCTAAAACTAAAGGCCAGGTGGGTGCCGGTTAGCTGCTGCCAGCCGGCGCCGAGGAAGCTTTCGGGCGCGAAGGCGAGCAATAAATAAAAACCCAGCACTGTTGGAGGAAGAATTAATGGCAAGGCAACTAGCGCCTCTATAAAAGGCTTCAGTCGCCAGCGTGACTGACTCAGGCGCCATGCGATGGGTGTACCGATAAACAACAGTATCACGCTGCTGATAAACGCCAGCTGGAGGGTGATCCAAATAGCACTGATATCAGAGGGTGTCATTGTTGGCTGGCAACTGGGGTAGCAAGTAACCGTTGTCGCTAATCAGTTTACGCGCCGCTTCGCTGCGTAAGAATTGTATAAACGCCTTGGCTTGCTTGACATGCGGTGCTTGGTGTAGCACTACCGCTTGCTGCTCGATGGGTGCGTGTAAATATTGCGGCACCGCGACAATCGCTAAGTTATCGGCTAATTTCGCATGTTGCAATAGAGATCGGGCGGTGAGTGCTGCGCGGACAGTTTGCGCGGCAACGTAATGCATGCTTTGCGCAACGTTGTTGGCGCGAATCACGTTTTTGTCTACTGCCTCCCACGTACCTAGCTGCTGCAGGGTTTCACGCGCCGCGCGGCCGTAAGGTGCGGTCGACGGGTTGGCGATAGCGATCTGTTGCTTTTTTTGACGTAGATTCTGGAGGGTAAGCTTAAGATCGTTTTTGATCACAACTTCATTATCACTTATCAATACCAATTCCCCAATCGCGTAGGTTATGCGGGTGTCGGCGTGGCTTAGCCCTGCTTCTTGCAAGGCCTGCACATGCCGCGTGTCAGCCGCCAGAAAAACATCGAAGGGGGCGCCCTGGCGAATTTGCGCGAACAGCACACCAGTCGACGCCGAACTGAGTTTGATATCGATCGCGTTGGTCGTTTTAAATTGATCGGCAAGCAGCTGCGCCGTAGGTTTGAAGTTGCTTGCCACAGCAACGAGCAAAGCTTGGGCGTTGCAGCAGGAGCTGAATGTTAGGCAAAGGCTGACAATAGTCGCCCATCTTCTTATTCGCATACTCGCCTGATCGTGTTTAAAACGGCAAGCTTAGCATTATCCTCTTAACCGCGTTCGGTCCGGGCGACGCACCAGACATGAACTTTCTGCACCCCGTTTTGTTTTAGCAGCCGTGCCAGCTCGGCGACAGTAGCGCCAGATGTAACCACATCGTCGATTAGCGCGACAGTGGCGGGTAGCGGGTGCTTTTCACGGATGGCAAACGCATCGCGCACATTTCGTTGTCGGTCGTTGAGCTGCAAATCTTTTTGACTGGAGGTTGCCTTGCAGCGCACAAGGTGATGATGTGCCACAGGCATTCCTAACTGCCCCGCAACGGTTTTGGCTAACTCCAGGCTTTGATTAAAACCACGCGAACGCAACCGCGAGCGATGCAACGGGACCGGCACAACGACAGCAGGCAAGACCTGCTGTTGGTAATGATGGGCAAGGCGCGTGGCGAGTTGCAAGCCGAGTACCCGGCCATAATTGAGCTTGGCGCGGTATTTGTAGTCGCTTATGAGCCGCGCAATAGGGTCAGCGTAAAAAAAAGCGCCAACACAGCAATCAAAAGTAGGGTGCTGTTGCTGGCACCGCCCGCAGCGGCTGGCAGTGGCGGCTGTTAATGGCAGACTACAGATCTCGCAGCAATGGCGCAGCCAGGGTAATTCAGCTTTGCAGCCGCTGCACAAATAATCGTCACCGACTGACTCGCCGCTCAGGCAAAGCAAGCAATACGGTGGTAAGAAGCCGCGTGTCAACGCGCTAAAAGCGTTGTAAACCATTTTGCATCCTTGCAGGTTGACAGCGAATGCCGCCAGGCTATCATTGTTACCCAGGACACTAGCATGCCACGAGTTGCGCCTATTTAATAGCCATTAAAAATCGCGAGATAGTCATGAATGCAAGTATTCAGCCTTTAATCCGCCACGATTGGACTTTCACCGAGGTCAAAGCTTTGTTCGATCAGCCATTTAACGACTTGCTGTTTCAAGCTCAGACTGTACACCGGCAATTCTTCGACCCCAATAGCGTGCAAGTGAGTACCTTGTTGTCGATCAAAACCGGCGCTTGTCCTGAGGACTGCAAATATTGCCCGCAAAGCACGCGTTACGACACGGGTCTGGAAGTTGAGAAGTTAATGGAAGTCGAGAAAGTGTTGGCAGCGGCACGTGCGGCCAAGGCCACTGGTGCCACGCGCTTCTGTATGGGTGCGGCATGGCGTTCTCCGAAAAATCGTGATATGCCGTACGTGGAAGCGATGGTGGAGGGTGTCAAGGAGCTGGGTTTGGAGACCTGTATGACCCTGGGTATGCTCACCGCCGAGCAAGCAGAGAGACTGGCTACGGCCGGCCTTGACTATTACAACCATAACCTGGACACCTCACCCGAATTCTACGACTCAGTGATCACCACCCGCACTTATCAAGACCGACTCGACACGCTGGACGCCGTGCGCGCAGCCGGCATGAAAGTCTGCAGCGGCGGTATTCTCGGCATGGGCGAAAACCTGCGCGATCGCATCGGCATGTTGCTGCAATTCGCGAATATGGCGCATCATCCGGAAAGCGTGCCCATCAACCGACTGGTGCGAGTCAAAGGCACGCCCTTGGCCGACGAGAGTGACGTCGATAATTTCGATTTTATTCGCACGCTGGCGGTAGCTCGCATTTTGATGCCGCAGTCGCATGTGCGGCTATCGGCTGGTCGTGAGAACATGAACGACGAAATGCAGGCGCTGGCTTTTTTCGCCGGCGCCAATTCTATTTTCTATGGCGCCAGGCTGCTCACTACCGCCAACCCGGAAACCAATGCCGACTTGCGTTTGTTTGCGCGTCTTGGGCTGCACCCGGAAGAACGAGTCGTCGATGATGTCAACGACTCCGACCTTGAACCAGCCACGCCGGCACCGTCAACAGACACGCGATTCTACAACGCGGCCGAGAGTGCCCGCTAGAAGCGATGCGCTTCGATGAGGAATTGCTGCCGGCCCTGCAGCAACGCCGTGACGCGGACCTTTATCGCCGCCGCCTGACGCTGGAGAGCCCTCAGGGCGCCGAGATTGTCGTCGACGGTAGGCCATGTGCCAATTTCTGCAGCAACGATTACCTTGGTTTGGCTAATCATCCCGACGTTGTCGCTGCGTTTGCTGCTGCCGCGCAACAATATGGCGTTGGCAGTGGCGCTTCACATTTGGTGTGCGGCCACCATCGCGAACACCACGAGTTGGAACAAGCGCTCGCCGAATTTACCGGCCGGCCGCGCGCCTTGCTGTTTTCTACCGGCTATATGGCGAATCTGGCCGTTGTCACCAGCTTGCTGGGCAAGGCCGACGCGGTTTTTCAAGACAAGCTGAATCACGCTTCTCTGCTCGACGCTGGCTTGTTGAGTGGCGCTCGTTTTCAGCGCTTCCTGCATAACGATATCGACAACTTAACACTCAAGCTAAATCGTGTTGCAAGCGAACGCAAATTGATTGCGGTAGACGGCGTATTCAGCATGGACGGCGACAGCGCCCCACTCGCCGAGCTGGCCGCCTGCGCGAAGCAAAATGAGGCATGGTTGATGGTAGACGATGCGCACGGCTTCGGTTGTGCGGGGTCAGATGGCCGCGGCAGCGTGGCCGAAGCACAATTGAATCAAGACGACGTACCCATCTATATGGCGACCCTTGGCAAAGCCGTTGGCACGGCAGGCGCGTTTGTCGCCGGCAGTGAAGCTTTGATCGAAACACTGGTTCAGTTTGGACGCTCGTCTATTTACACCACGGCACTGCCACCCGCGGTTGCCGCGGCCACCCGAACGAGCTTGCAAGTGTTGCAGCGCGAAGCGTGGCGTCGCGAACATCTGCAGCGCTTGATTATAACTTTTAAGCGCAGCGCCGAAGACATAGGGCTACCGTTGCTGCCATCGGCCAGCGCCATTCAGCCGTTAATGATTGGCTCGGCCAGCAAAGCAATGGAACTCAGCGCCACGTTGCGGCAAGCAGGCATTCTGGTGACCGCCATCAGGCCCCCCACGGTAGCATCCGGCCAGTCGCGGCTGCGTATTACCTTGAGCGCCGCGCATAGCGAGCAGCAACTAGACCGGTTGTTAGGCGTACTGGCGGAATCGTTGCCATGAATATGCTCCCGAGCATAAACATCAAGCCCCAGCTGGTACTGTTGCATGGCTGGGGTTTCGACCGCTCGGTCTTTGAACAATGGAAGGCAGACCTGGGGCGCTATTTCGATGTACGGCACATCGATCTGCCTGGCTATGGTGATGCAGCACCGCAGTTAGACCGCTGGTGTGCTGAATTTGCCGAGGCACTGTTGCAGCCAGTCGTCTTGCTCGGCTGGTCGTTGGGGGGGCAGGCTGCCATTCAGTTTGCCCACCGCTATCCAGCGAAGGTCAAAGCATTGGTTAACCTGGCGGGTAACCCGAGTTTTGTACAGCGCGATGATTGGCCCAGCGCTATGCCAGCCCAAATATTTCAAGACTTCGAGCAGGGCTTTTCTGCCCGCCCCGAGCAGACGCTGCGAAGGTTTAGCAGCTTGGTGACACAAGGCGCAAGCAATGCGCGTGAGCAGCAAAAATCACTGCGTGGGCCAGCACCGCCGTTGACCGCGCAGCAGCAAGGCCTAATGTTTTTGCGCAATTGGGATGTGCGTAGCGAACTATCGCAGTTGAAAATGCCAGTACTGCACATTCTGGGCGAACACGATCAACTGGTACCGCACACGCTGGCAGAGAGTTTACGGATGATAGCACCGCGCCATCACGTGTATTGCGTGAGTGACGCGGGCCATGCAGTTTTCTTGCACAATGGCGCTGAGCTTGCTGCACAAATCAATCAGTTCGCCGCGGGGCGCATTGCCAAAAAGCGGGTCGCTGAATCCTTTAGCAAGGCTGCCACGAGCTACGACGCGGTGGCGCATTTGCAGCGCCAGGTGGGCAACCGTCTGGTTAGTAAAGTTGATAGTATGGATTGCGGCGCCACACTCGACCTAGGAAGTGGCACTGGCTGCTATCTCCCGGTTTTGCAGCAGCGCTTCCCCGCG
>JBPCXM010000592.1:0-8970 GCA_051008535.1 Pseudomonadales bacterium
CCCAGCCGGTATGCGCCTCGTTGAAACACGTGAGGGTTTGTACTTCAAGGCTGGTTGAGGTTTGCAGGTGAAGAGCCGCGGGTGCTGTAATCACTACCGACGGAAACTCAGTGCAGGCCTCGGGAGCGACGGTAACGATCACCGTCTCTGTTGCGGTCAAGCTGTTGTCATCGTCATCGGTTGCCGTAAAAATAACCGAGTACGGACTATTGGCAGCGTCGCCGGCAATGGGTGTCCAGGCGAATTCACCACTCACCGGATCGAAGCTCGCGCCTGTCGGCAGGCCCGTCGCACTTAATACAGGCGTAGATTCCGCATCGGTTGCGGTAACAGTAAAACTCAGCGCCTGTGTTTCTTGCACACCCTGATTACCGATCGAAGTCAGCACTGGTGTCTGGTTTGGCGGTACCGTGACTGTAATATTGACGATTTCGGTATCGGTTAGGCCAGCGGAATCGGTCGCTGTAAAGGTGACCTCATACGGACTGTCTGCCGAGTCACCTACAGTAGGCACCCAATTGAATGTGCCGCTCGCCGCATCGAAAGTGGCGCCTGAAGGTAAGCCAGACACGCTCAGCTCCGGCGTTGACTCCGCGTCGGTGGCAGAAGCACTAAAATTTAAAGTCTGCGCTTCCTCAACCGTTTGCGCACCGATAGCGTTTAATACAGGTGGCGCATTGGCCGGAGGGGGCGGCGGATCGTTATCGCTACTGCCGCCCCCACCACACGCGCTCAAAACAGTAAACATTAAAATTGACACGGTTAAATGAATAGAAAAAGAGAATGTATTTTGCATCAGTATATTTTCATTAAGTTTGTGGGAATGGGCAAACAGGGTAAAAACCGGTCAAGCCCGCGCAGCGTTAAAACAATCACTACCGGTGTGCGGTTCGGTCGCAAATGTCAAAGTGATCATATTTTAACCTAGACAAATACGGAAGGCGATCACATTTTAACCTGCCATGTCGCCAAAAACTCGAGCCATTGGTCGCAAAAGCGCTAACTTGCCTTGTCATATGACTAATTTCTGCTCATCTTCGCAGCGCGTATAGTGTCCACACACAGGTGTGGTCAGCCTACGCGATAAATTAATAATCCGTCTATAGCTCTTAGGCACTAACGCTTTGGGCTTAGTGGAAAAAGGGATTTTTCACGACCGTTATCAGCAATACGTCGCAATAAAGCGACGTTAACAGATTTCTTTGCCTATAACTTAGCGGTGAACCGCGTGCGAGAGCATAGCAAGCCAACCTGGTGATTGAAATGTTAATTTCTGTGAAAATAAAGTGAGATAATCTGAAACATGGTGACAGATAACTTGGCAAGGAGAAGAAACACACGGATGTGAAACTTCAATATCCAAGATTGCAATCGGGTTTGAGCCACTAAACCAGGAATCAAATGTCGAGCGCAGCTTTGAACTTACAGGTTCACGACGAACTTACTGAACACACCACAAGGACGCGGTTATGCCAACTACCAACTTCAAGTCTTATTCCAAACACTTCGTAAACCTTGTGCTCGTCCTGGCTCTACTACCAATCGTCGCAAATAGCAATGAACTGAACGGCTATATGATGTCGATTCAAGCAAATGCGCCGGGTATCGAACACCTGAGGACGGGCGATTACCGCAAAGCGATCGCTGCCTCGCGTTCGGTGCTTGCGGAACCCGGCTGGAAAGCGGCGGCCCACAACAATATATGTGTTAGCTACACGATACTTAAAGACTATAAACGCGCGAATCGGTCGTGCGCTAAAGTCATTAAAATTCTGCTAATGGCGAAAGCGCGGCAACGAAGATCGAAACGACAAGACACCAAAAGCCTGGCAATGGCCTACTCGAATAGAGGGGTACTGAAAGCGCTAACCGATGACTTGCAGGGTGCCGACCGAGACTTTATTAAAGCTCAGAAATACGCGGCCGGCTCGCAGAAATACTCGCACAATTATGCGTTATTGCAGTGGAATCTCTCAATCAATGGTGTAGACACCAGGATCAGCGCCAAATAAGTTTACCGTCAAATACCGCTGTTGTTCCGTACTTCGTCCATCATATATTGTGCCAATGCCACCTTGTCGTTTTCGCTTAAGTCGAAACGCGGCATCGGCGGCGTTGGCGTGGTTAAGAAATCAACGAGTTCTGACTGGCTGTGATTCGCCAATCTAAGCAACGGTTTCGGTGCATTTTGCCGCTGCCCCGGACGTGAGCCGTGGCAGGCAACGCAACCAGTTTTTTTGTACAGCGACTTTCCTGTGCTTACCAGTTTCTCATTCAGCGCGCCGTTGTCAGCTGTCTCCGCCACAATTGCAGCACCGTTAGTCTTTACAGCGACTGCCCGGCTGCGACTAATGCGATAAATGACACCGGCGTAATCGTCTGAAACAAAAATATCACCATTTGCGTTTTCGACCACATCAACCGGCCGGCCGATAATGTCGCCGTCTTCCTCAAAACCCGTCAAAAAGTCACTTGTGGTGATAACGCCGTCTGCATCCCAATGCAGGGCAACCACTCTATAGCCGTCGGGAGTGGAGCGGTTCCATGAACCATGCAGCGCCGCTAAGGCCGTACGTTTGGCGTTGGTTTTATGTTGTAAAAAGGTGATGCCCAGTGGTGCGTTGTGGGCTCTAAACTCGAAAGCCGGCGGCACCGCGGTGGCGGCTTGCAGCTCTCTGCCCTCGCCCAGGTCGGGGTCGGGCACATTTTGACCGTTGACATAGGGCCAACCGTAGAAGGCGCCCCGCTCGATAAGGTTGAGTTCACACGGAGGTGTGTCGTCGCCCATCAGGTCACGGCCGTTGTCGGTGGCATACAGTTCACCGCTCCAAGGCGCCCAGTCAAAGCCGACGGCGTTTCGCAATCCGGTGGCGTATATTTCGGTTTGCTGGCCGTCGAGTGAGATGCGCAACATCGCAGCACGATTTGGGTCCTCCTCCTCGCACACATTGCAGGTCGAACCGGCGGTCACATAAAGCCAATCGTCGGGCCCAACGCGCAGAGTTTTCGACCAATGATTGCCGTTGTCGCCTAAACCGGTAAGTATGTGTTCGTAGTCGCCGTTGGTAGCGCCACTAATGGCATCGAATTTGATGCGGCCAATGGCGTTGGATTCGGCTATATAGAGCCAACCATCGTGAATATCGATCCCGTGTGGGCGTTCCAAATCTAGCAGCAAATCACGCTTACCGTCACTCTGGCCGTCGTTATTCCGGTCAGCTAGCAATAAGGTGACTTTGCCTTTGCGCGGCCGGCTGACCAGAAGGTCGCCCGTGCTTGTTAGCCGCATAAAGCGCGCATTTGACACCTCACTGGAATACACATTCAGATAATAGCCGGCTGGCAACTGCAAACGCGACTTAACTTGCGCGGTTGGCGGCACTGATTCACTGACGCCGAACATCACATTAAACAGCACTTTAAAATTGGTGATTTGCAAATTGGGGGTCAGCATGATCGCTAACACAGGTATCGCAAGCAGAATAACGATAACAGCGACGAGGCTTAATTTTAGATAACGCGGCATAGTATTGTGGATATAAAGCGTGTTGCGCGGCGGTTGCCGCTGATCAGTATAGCGCCGCCTGGCGCGTAAATGTAAAAATTACCGCAAATTCTGCAATGCAGCAATACGCACATCTAGCGATGGATGACTAGCGAATAAGGCTGCCAAACCCTGGCGGGTGCCTTCGCTGATACCAAAAGCCTGCATGTTAGCCGGCATTTCGTTGGGCATCTGACTGCCGCGCTTGAGGCTTTCCAATGCACCTATCATAGAGTCACGGTCGGCATATAGCGCGCCGCCTTCATCCGCACGAAACTCGCGGCGACGCGAAAACCACATCACGATCGCACTGGCGAGAAAACCCAGCACGACCTGAGCAACCAGCGAGGAAACTATATAGCCGATGCCGTGCCCGCGATCATTTTTGAGCAGCACACGGTCAACGAAATGGCCGATGATGCGTGAAAAGAAAATAACGAAGGTGTTAACGACGCCTTGTATTAAGGACAAGGTCACCATATCGCCGTTGGCCACGTGGGCGATTTCATGCGCCAACACGGCGCGCACTTCGTTTTTATCCATTGAGCGCAACAATCCGGTGTTAACTGCAACCAGCGCGTCGTTTTTGTTCCAGCCGGTGGCAAATGCGTTCGGCTGATCGCCCGGGAAAATACCGACCTCAGGCATTTTGATATTCGCTTTGGCGGCAAGATCAGCCACCGTCTCGACCAGCCAGCGTTCTTCGGGGTTTTGCGAACTTTCAATCAGGTGCACATTGGCCGAGCGTTTGGCCATCCATTTTGACAAAAATAGTGAGACAAACGAGCCGATAAAGCCGAAGGCCGCGCTATAAATCAGCAAACCGGTTAAATTAAGATCGACGCCATTCTGAGCGAGGATAGGTTCGCCAAACACACTCATGACAATGCCTACCAGCACCAACACGGCCATGTTTGTACCCAAAAAAAGCAGTATGCGCATCACTTACACCTTACGTCCAAAACCAGATTTAGGTGCTTATATTGGGGTTCAAATAGAAGATGTCAAGCCGCGACAATCAGGCGCTGGCCAGCCACTCGCGACGTCGCGCAGTCGATTTAGCACAGTGCAACTCATCGTACAGCGCGATAAGCTCCTGCGTGATTTTGTGGCTGGGTGCAAAATGAATCAACGGCTGCGATGCGCTGTGCGACTCGCGCATTTTCACCGATTGCGAAATCATGGTGTCGAGCAACGGCAAACCCTCTTCGTGTAATTCTTCAACGATGCTCTGCGGCAAATGGGCGCGCACTTGAAACTGATTAACGACGATTCCATCAACTACCAACTCCGGATTGTGATCTTCCTGCGTCTCTTCGACATTCTCCAGCAACGTGTACAGCGCGCGTCGTGAAAAATCATCGCAATCGAACGGAATCAAACAGCGATCAGCGGCGATTAGGGCCGACATGGTGAAGATATTAAACGCCGGCGGCGTGTCGATGTAGATTTCATCGTAGTCACCCATGGCACGTAACGCGTCACGTAGCTTATAGATTTTGTGCTTGGCTTCCAGTTTCGCCTGAAGATCTGCGATCTCGGCGTCGGCGGCGATCAGGTCCAAGTGTTCATATGGTGTGGCCACAATATAGCTGACACCCTCCTTGGCAATGCGGCTGGCACGTTTGTTTTGGGTAAACAAATCGCGGATCGTTTCTTCGACCCGCTCGACATCTTCTCCCAGCAGGTATTGGGTGGTATTACACTGCGGGTCGAGGTCAACCACCAGCGTATTCACGCCACGCTGCGCGCTGATGGCGGCCAGGTTGGTCGCCAGGCTGGACTTGCCCACGCCACCTTTTTGATTGAAGACTACTCTGATCATTGACTAAATTCCTGCCGTTATGTGCTCTGCGGCAATCATATCATCTACGCTACCTCGAACAAGCCGGCGGCGCCCATGCCACCACCGATACACATGGTAATAACCACAAATTTGACTCCGCGACGTTTACCTTCGAGCAGCGCATGACCAACCATGCGCGCGCCGCTCATGCCGAACGGATGGCCGATGGCAATCGCCCCACCGTTGACGTTCAGGTTTTCGTTCGGAATTCCCAACTTATCGCGACAATAGATAACCTGGCAGGCGAAGGCTTCGTTCAATTCCCACAGGCCGATATCGTCCATTGTTAAACCGCTGCGTTGCAACAAACGTGGCACGGCGAACACCGGACCTATGCCCATTTCATCTGCATCGCAACCAGCCACCGCGACACCGCGGTAAATACCCAGCGGCTCAACATTGTTTTGCTCGGCGAGTTTGCTATCCATTAACACGCAGGCGGCGGCGCCGTCGGATAATTGGCTGGCGTTGCCGGCAGTAATAAATTTGCCCTGCTTGACGAATTCGCCGTCTTTAAACACCGGCTCCAGCGCCGCTAGGTTTTCCAACTGCGTGCCGGGGCGGTTGCCTTCGTCTTGCGCCAGTGTCACTTCCTCAAAACTCGTTTCTTTGGTTTCCTTGTTAAACACCGCTTTGGTGCTGGTCATGGGCACGATTTCGGCGTCGAATTTACCGGCCTCTTGTGCAGCTGCAGTGCGCTGTTGGCTTTGCACGGCGTATTCATCCTGCGAATCACGCGATACGCCGTAACGCTCGGAGACGATTTCGGCCGTCTCAATCATTTGTATGTAGGCTTTGGGCGATTGCTCCAGTACGGTTTTCGATACGCTGCGGTAGCTATTTTTGTGCTTGTTTTGCACCAAGCTGATGGACTCGAGACCACCAGCGACGGCGATATCCATCTCATTACACATAATGCCCTTGGCCGCGGTTGCGATGGTCATCAAGCCCGATGAACACTGCCGATCCACGGTCATACCCGCGGTTGTATCGGGCAAACCCGCGGCTACAGAGCACAAACGGCCAAGATTGTAGGCCTGAGTGCCCTGCTGCGCGGCCGCGCCCATGATGCAGTCTTCGACGGCAGTCGGATCGATACCCGCGCGCTTAACCGCCTCGCGCACGACATGACCGCCCATTGCGGGCGCTTCTGTATCATTAAACGCGCCGCGAAAGGCTTTGCCGATCGGTGTGCGTGCGGTGGCTACAATAGCTGCATCTTTCATAGTTTTCTCCAATTCTCTAAGCGTGTTGCGAACTCACGGAAACGACCTCTCCAGTCATGTAGCTTGAATAGTCGCTGGCCAAAAATACCATGACGTTAGCGACCTCCCACACCTCTGCCGCTCGCCCAAATGCCTCGCGTGACACCAACTCATCTAACACATCGTCTGAGGTGACTTTATTTAAAAACGCGTGCATGGCAATGCTCGGCGACACAGCGTTGATGCGCACGCCATGTTTGGCGGCCTCCATTGCGGCACAGCGCGTGAGCGCCATAACTCCCGCCTTAGCCGCGGCATAGTGTGCCTGTTCCTTCTGCGCACGCCAGCCCAATACCGAGGCGTTGTTAACGATCACGCCGGCGCCGCGCGGTTGCATATGTTGCAACATGGCGCGCGTCATTCGAAAAGTGCCGTTTAAGGTAACATCGATAACGACATTCCATTGCTCGTCGGTCATATCGACCAGGTTGGCCGATCCTCCGAGGCCGGCATTGTTGATCAGCACATCAACATGACCCATTGTATCTACTGCAGCAGCGAGCAGGGCTTGAACGTCGTCTTCCTGGGTCACATTGCATAATTGCATATGCGGTGCATGGCCGGTTTTGGCTTTGATATCCTCAACTGCCTTGGCCAAGCGGCCTTCGTGAATATCACTGATCAAGATTTGCGCGGCACCCTCCTCCGCACAGCGCAACGCCGCCGAAAAGCCGATACCAGTGCCGGCGGCAGCGGTAATCAAAATGTTTTTGCCTTGCAGAAGATTGTGGCCTGCTACGTAGGGAGGTGCTTGAGTTGCCATAATATTTTTTGCTCGTGTGATTCGAAGTTAGCTACTTGACTGGGCTAAACTGAGTGCATATCTCTACACTTTCGACGGCCTCGCCTCGCGCGGCATGCCCAATGCTCTCTCTGCAATAATATTGCGTTGTACCTGGTTAGTACCGCCGTAGATAGTATCCGACCGGGTAAACAGAAACAGCGATTGAAAACGGGTTAAATCGTAGGGGCTATTTTCTACAATCTCACTTTCAGGTCCCAACACATCCATCGCCAGTTTGCCTAGGTTGCGATGCCAGCTCGCCCAATGCAGCTTATACACCAGCGAGGCGGCTTCCAAATCACCACTGGATTGATCCGACAGCATACGCATGGCGTTATAGCGCATCAGACGCAGCCCCATATGCGCTTCGGCGAGACGTTGGCGCAGCATAGCGTCCTGTGCGCCACCATTGGTTTTTGCGATGCTGACAATTTGATCTAGCTCGTTCTGAAATAACATTTGCTGACCAAGGGTCGACGTGCCGCGCTCGAAGCCGAGCAACGCCATGGCGATCTTCCAGCCATCGCCCGGCTCACCAACGATGTCTTCAGCGACGGCTTCCTCAAAGAACACTTCGTTAAATTCCGAGGTACCAGTAAGTTGCTCGATGGGTCGAATTTCTACTCCGGGCTGGTCCATTGCAACGAGGAAAAAACCCAGACCCTTGTGGCGCTCGGAGTTGGGGTCGGTACGCGCAATCACGAAGCACCAGTGCGATTCACGCGCCAGCGATGTCCAGACTTTTTGACCGCTGAGCCGCCACTTGCCGCTGGCTTCGTCCAGTCGCGCTTTTGTTTTAACGTTAGCCAAGTCGGACCCGGCGCCCGGCTCGGAATAGCCCTGGCACCACAGCTCTGTGCCATTTTTAATTCCCGGCAAATATTTTTGTTTTTGCTCTTTGTTACCAAACGCAATAATGGTTGGTCCTGCAAGCCCTTCGCCGATATGGCCCACCCGGCCTGGCCCGCCTGCTCGTGCGTATTCTTCGTGGAAGATCACCTGTTGTTCTATTGACGCACCACGCCCGCCATTTGCTTGCGGCCAACCGATGCAAGTCCAGCCGCCCGCGGCTAGCTTTTGCTCCCATTGCAGGCGCTGCTGCGGAAACATATGTTCGTCACCGGGCCCGCCGCGAAAGCGGATCGCACCGAATTCACCGCTGAGGTTTTCACGTAACCAGCTGGCAATTTCCTGCCGAAACTTTTCATCTTCCGCGCTGAAGGATAGCTTCACTTTGACATCTTCCTAGGGAGCTTCTAAACAATTCTGTGGCTTCTCTGGCTGACAGGCGAGTTGCCAGTCGCGGCGCCACTTTGAAGGCATGCGCCGGCCTGTCGAGAAGAGGCAACAATGAGTGGCGACTTGCCTGTCAGCCCCACAGGGCGCGGCCTGAAGCGCACAACTGCGGTGTTGCGAATCTGGTTAAGGACTAAAGCCATTAACGGCGAACCGCGTCTTGCATTTGCACGCTTCAGGTCACGCAGAGACGCCATAGACTTATTCGTATGCTCCCTATCCATCCATCACCACC
>JBPCXM010000593.1:0-3516 GCA_051008535.1 Pseudomonadales bacterium
GCTTTGCTGCTCAGAAATTTGGAATTTGCCGAAATCCGGTAAGCTGCCGACGTGTGGGTGATCGGCCGCCTTCATCACGCCGGCAAACCAGGCGCCATCACTGGAGAGTCCACCATGATTTTCCACCAGCACGCTCAGACCATAGGGTTGTGCGTATTCAGCCAACTGGAACAGGCTTTCCGCCATTTGCTGTTGCTGATCTTCGCGAGAACCATCACCCGCCGCATTCACACGAATGGAGTGGCAGCCCAGAAATGCGGCAGCCTCCAACCACTTGCGATGATTTTGTACCGCTTGCTGGCGCGCTTCGGCGTCGGCGGCGCCTAAATTAGCTTCCGCGTCACACATGATTAACAAGCACGTGACGCCTACGGCTTCGGCCCGATTTTTCATCTCGGAAAGATAAGCTTGGTCCTGTGCGCGATCGAAGAAAAAGGTATTCACATACTCGATAGCGCTGATATCGAATTCCCGTCGCGCGGGGCGGGGAAATTCCAAGGGGTCGTATTCACCCTGCAGTACGGAGCGCAGGTTCTTCTTCAGCGCCTCGCTGAATGGACCCCAGCCATTGCTAAGGCTCTTGCCAAAAAAGTGCGATGCAAAGACCATTGAGTCAGTGAGATTTTGAACAGCGGGTCTTTCACGGCGTCGCTCGCCATCACTAGGGCCCTCGGTGCGACCATTCCAGCCGTGCTGATCAACGAGATTTTAATGATGTTTCATCTTGTGATCTTGCTCATAGCCACCCGTGCTTTATGCAAGCTTTGTCACACGCTGCCGCGCCGAGACCATAAAAAAATGGCGCAGTACAGCCGTACCTGCGCCCTTAAGCAAGGACTCTATGGAGCTTGTATCAACTGCACATTGTCTATGCGGTATGTTGCGCCATCCTGATTTGAGCAACTTTAAGTGATGCGCTAATTCGACTCGGCTTTGACTGGCACGCTCATTGTTATATGTCTCTTGTTGCCGCGTGTCAGCTTCTGGCGCCGCCGATGCAAGTGCTACGCTCGCGCTTACCGCAAAAGCAGTAGCAATGATTACGGGCCAATTAACCTTTGATTTGGATCTAGAGTACTGCATGGATTTCACATCTCATTATAAGAAATTAAAGTTCAGGACAATTCCATGATTCATGCGTTGCGTTGCATGTCAATTCGATCAGAATTGACAGCGCTGTCATGATATGGTTGAATGAAAGGGCTGTCAGCACGTTTTTTTGAAGCGTTTAGATCAATGCAAAGCAAGCGCCAGACTGGTTATGACGTTCTGGTATATCGGGTACCAACTGTAGAATATGCCAGTCATTCGCTAATTGACAGCGCTGTCTTTTTTGTATACTTTATGTTTTAGAGCTTGCATGAAAGCTAGGGGTACTTACCTAACACTTGCAGCCAGAGGCTTTTGAGCTAACTTCACAATGAAGCTACAAATGCCCAGGAATTTTGAATCTTACCGTTTTTTCTGCTGGCTATCTTTAATGTCTTCAAATAATCGTATCGCGGCGCAAGCTATTAATGACTCGACCAACATTGAGCGACGAATCGACCAGTTGCTTGACCGGATGACCCTGGCTGAGAAGATTGGCCAAATGAACCAGGTCAATGGTGGTTCGGCTGACCTACACCAGGCTGTGCGTGATGGTCGGGTGGGTTCGGTGTTGAATGAAGTTAATGTCGATACGCTGAACGAACTGCAGCGCATTGCCGTGCATGAAAGTCGCCTAGGCATTCCCCTGCTAATTGGTCGTGATGTGCTTCACGGCTTCAAGACAATATTTCCCATCCCGCTGGGGCAGGCAGCCAGTTGGAATCCCGAGTTAGTTGAGCATGGGGCCTCCATAGCGGGATTGGAGGCGGCGTCCACGGGCATAAATTGGACCTTTGCGCCAATGATCGATATTGTCCGCGACCCGCGCTGGGGAAGAATCGCGGAAAGCCTGGGTGAAGATCCCCATTTGTGCAGCGTTCTCGGCGCGGCCATGGTGCGAGGCTTTCAAGGACAGAGAATAGACCAGCGAGGCTCCATTGCAGCCTGTGCCAAGCACTTTGCCGGTTATGGCGCCGTGGAGAGCGGACTCGATTACAACACCACAAATATCCCCGAGAATGAATTGCGCAACGTCTATCTGCCGCCTTTCAAGGCAGCGCTGGACGAAGGAGTTGTCTCCTTTATGGCCTCCTTCACCGATCTTGATGGCGTACCCGCCGCAGGCAACGAATTTTTAATGAAACAGATTTTGCGCCAGGAGTGGAACTTTGAAGGATTTGTGGTCAGCGACTGGGACGCGATCAAGGAGCTAGCCGTACATGGCTTTACCGCCAATGACAAAGAGTCTGCTTATGCGGCAGCTAATGCCGGTATCGACATGGAAATGGCCAGCACAACTTATACCGAGCATCTGCATGCCCTGGTTGAAGAGGGCAGAATTAGCAGCCAGCAGGTCGATACAATGGTTGGCAATATTCTGAGAGTCAAGTTTCAGCTGGGATTGTTTGAAAACGCCCAGACAAATACTGCTGAATTTCCACGGCTGGTCAATGCGCAGCATTTGCAAGCCGCGAAAAATTCTGCACTACAGAGTTGTGTACTGCTCAAGAACGACCATCAGGTGTTACCCCTTTCAAAGGAAAAGCTGGGCTCGCTTGCGGTTATTGGCCCGCTTGCCGATGATGGCTACGAACAACTTGGTACTTGGGTGTTCGACGGCGAATCACACCACAGCCACACCTGCTTACAAGCTATTTATGATGCAGTCGGGGAAAACGTTGATGTGCGCTGGGCCAGCGGTATGGAGACATCGAGGTGCAGAAATGATGACGGGTTTGACGAAGCCGTTCGGAATGCCCAGGAGTCAGATGTCGTGCTGATGTTTCTGGGCGAGGAATCGATTCTGTCCGGCGAGGCTCACTGTCGCGCCGAAATCAACCTTCCCGGTAATCAGGAACGCTTGATCGAGGCAATCGCAACCACGGGCAAGACCATTGTACTCGTGGTACTAGCCGGCAGACCGCTGACTCTGCACACGGTTTTGGACAAAGTCGCTGCGGTACTGTATGCCTGGCATCCGGGTACGATGGGGGGACCAGCCATTGCGGACCTACTGTTCGGTGTCGAGTCACCCTCCGGCAAACTGCCCGTTTCCTTCCCGCGCGTTGTGGGGCAAATACCTATCTATTATGCGCGAAAGAACACTGGCAGACCCGCCACGCATGACGCAATCACGCATATTGATGAAATTGATGGCAAGGCCGCCCAGACCTCTCTCGGCATGTCGGCATTTCATTTAGACGCTGGGTTTACTCCCCTATTTCCATTCGGTTATGGCCTCTCGTATACCCAGTTCGAATACCGCGATATTGCCACATCAGCCGAGCGCATCGCATTAGGCGACAGCATTGAAATCAGCGCAACGCTGCAAAATACAGGTGATTACACAGCGGAAGAAATCGTGCAGCTTTATGTCAGAGACTTGGTGGGCAACGTCACGCGACCGGTAAAAGAACTAAAGGGCTT
>JBPCXM010000594.1:0-14514 GCA_051008535.1 Pseudomonadales bacterium
GCGTGAGGCGGCGGCGAAGGAGAAAGTGGAGTTTCATCACGGCCAGGCGTCGGCTATGCAGGAAGAGGGTGTGCCAGGCGGCGATCGCCTCCCGCCATCGGAGGCGTCTATCCTTGAGCCGAAAATACCGTTCAAACGCGAAGAACGCAAAGTAGGCCGCAATGAACCTTGTCCATGTGGCTCCGGCAAAAAATTCAAACAGTGCCACGGTAAAATCTAAAACCTTCGGACCGTAAAAGCATGGCTATCGATGTTCTCGCAGCAGGCAAGCCGGTACCTGGTATTCGCTTGGCTGCTGCTGCTGTCGGTATCAAAAAAAACGCAGGGCTTGATCTCGTCGTTATCGAAGCCTCTGCAGGTAGCACAGTCGCAGCGGTGTTCACTCAAAATAAATTTTGCGCCGCGCCGGTGCTGCTTGCCAGGCAGCACCTCACCGCTGCTGACAACGCGAACGCCGTTTACTGCCTGATCAATTCCGGTAACGCCAACGCTGGTACTGGAAGAGAAGGTCTGCACAATGCCAGTCTGAGCTGCGCGGCACTGGCAAAACTAGCGAGCGTAAATGAAGCAAATGTACTCCCGTTTTCAACCGGTGTGATCGGTGAACAATTAGCGGTAGAAAAAATCCAGCGCATAGTACCTGATATGTTTGCGGAACTGAAAGAAAATGCTTGGGAAGCCGCAGCTCAAGCTGTGATGACGACCGACACTCGCGCCAAAATCGCATCGCGCCAATTCACTATTGCTAGCAACACGTTTGTTGTCACCGGAATTGCCAAAGGTGCAGGCATGATAAGGCCGAATATGGCGACGATGCTAAGCTTTATCGCAACCGATCTGGCGGTAGAGCAAAGCGTTCTGCAATCTGTTTTGGCTGGCGCCACGAAGCGTACGTTTAATCGCATCACCGTCGACGGCGATACCTCCACTAATGACGCCTGTGTGTTATTTGCTACTGGCGCAAACGTCAGTCAGCAGTTGCAGAAAAGCGACACGCAGTTGGAGATATTCAGCGGGGCGGTCGAACAGGTGTGTCTCGATTTGGCGCAGCAAATTGTGAGAGATGCCGAAGGGGCGACCAAATTTGTAACCGTACAAGTTTTGGGTGGTAATAGCGAGAGCGACTGCGAAGCTATTGCCTACACAGTGGCGGAGTCACCATTGGTCAAAACGGCGTTGTACGCGTCCGACCCGAACTGGGGACGCATCCTTGCCGCTATTGGTCGTGCACCGGTTACCAAATTAGACGTAGATAAAGTGCGACTGTCTATCGATGATGTTTTGATCGCGGAACAAGGCGCCGTAGCTAAATCGTACGATGAAGCGCTCGCCAGCGAGGTGATGCGGCAAACCGAATTCACTGTTCGTATCGAGCTAGGTGCAGGCGAAGCGTCTTTCGCGCTTTGGACCAGCGACCTATCGCACGATTACGTAACAATCAACGCCGACTACCGCACCTGATGCGGACCGCAGTGCAGGTTGCCGTCGGCGTGCTGCTAAGAGATGCTACCTGCTTGATAAGCAAGCGTGCCACTGACGTGCATCAAGGCAATATGTGGGAATTTCCAGGCGGCAAGGTTGAAGACATGGAATCCGTAGTGCAAGCCCTTCGGCGTGAGCTGCGAGAGGAATTGGGCGTTGTAGTGGAAGGGTCAACCCCGCTGGTGCGGGTTGAACATAGTTACGCCGACAAAAAAGTCGTGTTGCACACCCATCTAATCGAAGATTTTTCCGGCGAACCCGAAGGGCGTGAACAACAGCCTTTGCAGTGGGTTGCCATTAGCGCGTTGGATACGTTCGAATTTCCAAAAGGAAATGTTGCGATTATTGAAGCTTTGCAGCGGCGTTTTCTTTAACCAACCACAACAATCATTCTAACTCTTTGCTCAGTAAATCATCGTAGCTACTGTCACCTGGAATTGTGTGCTCCTCATTGGCCCAACCGATAAAGTCAGCTTGCTTGCAGCGTAGCGAACAAAAAGGCCGATGCGGCGCGTCGTTGTTCCATTCCACCTCGGCCTGGCAAGATGGGCACTGTACGATCAGTACTTTACTCGTCATGGTATTCATCCCCAGCTAAAGCAAGATATTTTTGATGCAAGGCTTGCACTTGTTCTTCCAAGTATTCCAAATCCCGATCGTTGTTGATCACGTCGTCCGCTGCCGCAAGACGTTGCTCGCGAGAAGCCTGGCTGGCGATAATTGCTTTCACCTGGGCTTCATTATTATTGTCACGCGCCATCGTTCGTGCTATCTGTATTTCCACAGGTACATCGACCAACAAGACGCGCTGTGTGAATTGTACTTGGGATGTCTCGATTAAGAGTGGGCTAACAAGCAGGGCGTATGGGCTGGTTGCGGTTTGAATCTGGTTGATAATCTCTGTTCCAATCAATGGATGCAACAAGGCCTCGAGCCATTTCCGCTGCGCTTCATCGTTAAACACGAGTTCGCGAAGTTTCGCACGATCGAGTTCACCACCAGCCGCAATGGTCTCTTGCCCAAAGTGATCAGCGATTTTCGCCAATGCGGGCCGGCCTGGTTCTACCACTACGCGCGCGGCGACGTCTGCATCGATAACCGCTATACCCAGCTTGGCAAAGCGATCGGATACCGCCGTTTTACCGCTGCCGATACCGCCAGTTAAGCCCACTACAAACATAATGCTCGCTCAAAAAGTGAGTATTGTAGCGGTTTGGATCGGTAAAAGTCTTGGATTGTATGTTTCCCGATTCGCAATTAAGATTGCGAAGGCGATCGCCGTGTGAGGACTTTTTTAGCTTACACCAGAGAATTTCAAGTAAGCCTGCACAATCGTCTCGCCCCAAATTAATGCAATCCAACCCGCGACGGCGAGATAAGGACCGAAAGGAATCGGTGTACCGCGATTGGCTTTGCTGCGCAACAGCATTGCGCTTCCCAGCGCTGCACCAACGATTGAAGAGAGCAACACAATCAGCGGCAGCATTTGCCAGCCGAGCCACGCGCCAAAGGCAGCCAGCAATTTGAAATCGCCGTAACCCATGCCTTCCTTGCCGGTGATGAGCTTAAAGCCCCAGTAAACCAGCCACAACACCAGGTAGCCCGATATAGCGCCGATTACGGCACTTTGCAAATCGGTAAATAAGCCGAAGGAATTGGCGACTAAACCGAGCCACAACAATGGCAGGGTGATGTTGTCGGGCAGCAACTGGTGGTCGGCATCGATCATCGTTAAGGAGATCAGACACCAGCTAAACACGAGTCCAAACAAAGTTTCTAGGCCGTAACCAAATTTCCAAGCAACCGCGCCGGAAATGATCGCCGTAGTAATCTCAATCAATGGGTAGCGTACTGAAATGTGGCCTTTGCAACTCGTGCATTTACCGCGCTGCAAAAGATAACTAATCACCGGGATGTTCTCCCAGGGCTTAATCGCATGGCCACAATGCGGGCAGGTCGAGTCGGGCTTGACCAGATTGAACGCAGGCTTTTTCTGCTCTTCCTTGAGTAGTGCTTCATCTTCCAGCAGATAGGCGCATTCCATACGCCAAGTGCGTTGCAGCATGACCGGAACGCGGTAAATCACGACATTGAGAAAGCTGCCGACGAGTAAGCCAAGAAGGGTGGCGCAGCCAAGCAGGTAGATATTATTTTCAAGCATGGCTGCGTTGTAGGTTAGCTGTTAATGGCGGAGTATTTTAGATCACCGAACCCAACATAAACAGCGGCATATACATGGCGATCATTAGGCCGCCGATAAGCACACCTAGCACGCTCATAATCATAGGCTCAAGCATAGACGTTAAGCCGTCGACTTTGTTGTCTACTTCGTTTTCAAAGTGAGTCGCAACTTTGTCGAGCATTTGGTCCAGTGCACCGGACTCTTCACCGATTGCCACCATTTGTAGCATCATACTGGGGAATAAGCCAGAGGCGCGAATGGCAACATTCAACTGGGTACCGCTGGTTACCTCGTCTCTGATTTGTCGGATGGCCTTTGCATAAACTGAATTACCGGCGGCGCCAGCGACCGATTCCAGCGCCTCGACCAGAGGTACACCCGCGGAAAACGTAGTCGCCAAGGTGCGGCCGAAGCGTGCAAAAACAGACTCTTCAACAATAGGCCCGACGATAGGCGCCTTGAGCATAAATGCATCTACCTTATCCGAAAACACTTCCGACCGTTGCCGTGCTTGCTTAAAGGCGAATACAGCTGCGGCGATGGTGCCCACAATGGTGTACCACCAGGCCTGCACGAATTCAGAGATTTCCATGACAAACTGGGTGAAAGCAGGCAACTCACCGCCGAAGCTATTGAACGTTTCGGCGAATACCGGCACCACTTTTATCAACAGAATGCCAGTCACTACCAACGCAATACAGACCACAGCAATGGGGTACTTCACCGCTTTCTTTATTTTTGCCTTCAGCAGTTCTGTTTTTTCTTTGTAGGTTGCGACCCGGTCGAGCATCGTTTCGAGAGCACCTGATTGTTCGCCGGCACCTACCAGACTGCAAAACAGGTCGTCAAAATGCTGGGGGTGTTTTTCCAGACTGTAAGCCAGACTTGAACCACCCGCCACTTCATTTTTCATATCAAGCGTCAATTGGCGCATCGATGGATTGTCCAGCCCGTCGGCAACAATCTCAAAAGCCTGTACCAGTGGCACACCGGCCTTGAGCATTGTGGCAAGTTGACGCGTAAATACCGATATGTCCATCGGCGTGATAGGCTTCTTGCGATCGCCGAACAACGGCTTCGCCTTTTTCTTTACTTTTTGGGCGATAATGCCTTGTTTGCGCAGCAGAGCCTTAGCGTTAGCTTGGTTAGTGCCCCGAATTTCGCCGGAGGTTTTCTTACCCCCTTTGTTTACGCCTTGGTAGACGAATATACTGGAGCTTGCAGTTTGTGTTGCCATAATTAATCCTTCGTCACACGGTTTACTTCTTCAAGACTGGTGAGGCCCTGGGCGGCCTTGACTAATGCAGAGCGGCGTAAGTCGTTGAACCCCTCCTTACGTGCCTGCTGGTCGATCAAAATGGAATTACCTTCCTCCATAATGATGCGTGATAATTCTTCCGTCATGCGCACCACTTCATAAATACCTACCCGGCCCTTGTAACCATTGGTGCACTTGTCGCAGCCCTTGGCGGTTAACAAGTTGATATCGTCGAGTTGCTCTTCCGCGAAACCTTCCTGTATGAGTGTTTCACGCGGTAAGTCAGCGGGCTCGGCGCAATGGGTGCACAGGCGCCTGGCCAGCCGTTGGGCAATAATCAGGCTCACTGAGGTCGCGAGGTTGAAAGCCGGCACGCCCATATTCAGCAGGCGGGTAACAGTTTCCGCGGCGCTGTTGGTGTGCAGTGTCGAAAGCACCATGTGGCCCGTTTGTGCAGCTTTGATGGCGATCTCGGCCGTTTCCAGGTCGCGAATCTCACCAACCATGATGATGTCCGGGTCTTGGCGTAGAAATGAGCGCAAGGCTTCGGCAAAAGTAAGACCCACTCTCGCGTTAACGTGAACCTGGTTAATACCTTCAAGGTTTATTTCCACTGGGTCTTCCGCGGTTGAAATATTCCGTTCCGGTGTGTTGAGAATATTCAGTCCGGTGTAAAGCGACACGGTTTTACCACTACCGGTTGGTCCAGTAACCAAAATCATACCCTGGGGATGATGCAGGGCGTCCATAAACAGCTCTTTTTGGTCTGCTTCGTAGCCCAGTGCATCGATACCCATTTGCGCGCTGGTAGGGTCAAGAATACGCAGCACAATTTTTTCGCCAAACAAAGTCGGCAGAGTATTAACCCGAAAGTCGATGGCCCTGGTTTTGGAAAGCTTCATTTTGATGCGGCCGTCTTGCGGTATGCGGCGCTCGGAAATATCCATTTGCGACATCACCTTCAAGCGCGCGGCCAGTCGGCCGGCCAGGTTAGTCGGCGGCGCGGTGATGGTTTGCAAAATACCGTCGGTGCGAAAGCGCACACGATAGCTTTTTTCATACGGCTCGAAGTGTATATCGGAAGCGCCGGCTTTGATCGCATCCACCAGTACTTTGTTAACGAATCGAACAATCGGCGTTTCGTCGACTTCGCCGTCTTCAGTTTCTTCGCCTTCGGCGCCGCCGCTCGATATGTCCAACTCTTCAAGACTTGAGTCATCGAGATTATCATAGCCACCGCCGTAGGCCTCTTCTTCCGCTTCTACGAACTTGGCGATGGCCGTCGTTAGTGCGTTTTCTTCAACCAGCACTGCCTCAACCGAAAGCGCCGTGTGAAACTGAATTTCGTCTATGGCTTTTAGATTGGTTGGGTCAGAAACCGCGATAAATAAGCGGTTGCCTCGTTTAAACAAAGGTACCGTGTGGTGCTTGGTGGCAAGCTTGGTATCAACCAGTCCTTTTGGTATCACGTCTTTATTTAAAGCGTCTATATCAAACAACGGTGAGCCGAATTCTTCGCTTGCGGCACGGGCGATCACAGCGCTGTCGGCTAAGCCCTTAGAGATAACGCAACTGACAAAAGGTATGCCTGTTTCCTTGGCTTCCAGCGCTGCTTCGTACGCGGGTTCTTCGTCAAGCACACCGTCGCTTACCAAACGCAGGGCGAGACCGTTTAACCGAATTGTGTTGGGTGCATTCATTAGGCTTAGTTCTACCTTAGTCTATTCTTTTCAGAGTTATTCTGCCGGAGTAAACCAACTTTTCACCAGTACTAAAAAAAGTATAGCAGCGGTTTTTATTTGCACACTGTTTATGCAAGCTGGTTTTGTCGGCTTTTGGATTCGCGGCTAAAACCGCCTGAAGCGGTGCGAAATCATTCGCACTTTACTGACTAAATATGAACGAGTGTCTTATTAAAGGCTCGAGGTTTGGTGCGGGGACGCTTATTCTGTGCTAATTGTGTCGCATTTTTAGCCAGCTTATGCCAAATTTTGTCACTAGATACTCATTCACGGCACTATTGTGTGATTGCAGTTGAATAGAAAATAACCAATCCATAGTTGAAAAGTTTTTAAAATTCAATTAGTTATACAACGTTTGCTCCTATTCTATCGATTTTGGCACACGCCTTGCTCAATCCCTAGCAAGCTGATTAATTGCGTTATCGCTAATTAACCCAGCGATAAACCTTAAACTTTGGAGATTGACAAATGAAGAACATTCAAAAGGGTTTTACCCTCATCGAATTGATGATCGTAGTTGCGATCATCGGTATTCTGGCCGCGGTTGCGCTGCCTGCTTACCAGGACTACACCGTACGTTCAAAAGTAACTGAAGGTCTGGTTTTGGCTACTTCGGCTAAAGTCAGCGTATCGGAAGCGTTCCAGGCTAATGACCTCGTTGGTGTTACTGCTGCTGGAGCCGATTGGAACGGTGGTTTTACAGCGACTAAATATGTAAGCCTGATGAACATAGCCGCGACTGGCGTCATCACTATTACTTACGGGCCAGAGCCTGTTCAAGTTAACGGTCTTACACTGATATTGTCGCCTTCCATTCAGGTTGCTGGTACTCCTACTGCTCTAGGCGCAGGCCTCGTCGGCAATATTGACTGGTCATGTGGTTCTACCACGACAACTAACGCTGCTAGCAGAGGCCTTCCTGTTACAGCTGGTACCGTGCCATCACGTTATGCACCGAGCGAATGTAAATAATTTGCTAGCATAAGCACGCACGACCAAAGCCGCATCCTTGGATGCGGCTTTTTTTATGTAAAAAATATACGGTATGTCGCGGGAAACACGACTGCATGGATGCAGGAGGTAGAGAAATGCTGGGAGCAATTGCCGAGGATGTCGTGAGCGACCATGGGGATGCAGTGGATCAGATCTCAACATTGCATGATTAGGCCTGGTTTCTATCGTACTGCCAACCCTAACCTACGACTCTTCTTCCAATTGGTCATCCTCTTTCGCAGATTCATCTTTCTCCAACGGCTTGTTTGCATCCGCAGTTTTATCTTTCTCCAACAGCTCAACTACACTGCCATCGCGTGTATCAATACCGAGTAATCCATCCGAATAACGCGCGGACAGCGGGTAAAAGCGCATATAGCTTTCCCTGTGAACGGGTTTAAGATTGGTGTGCTCTTCCACTTCTTCTACGCTCGCGCCTAACTTGGCGACTCGCTGCACGTTTTCTGTATAAGGTAGGTACTGCGAGGTGCGGGTGTGTACCAATCCTTCCTTTAACTGGTTTAGACGCATTTTGGTGCGCGCTTCTTTTTCTTCCGGCAAATCGACAAATATCCATACTGGTTTTTTGCCATTGCTAATCATCGGAATAGCGGTCCAATCCATTTCGTTCACGGCGAAAGTACCTTCCGACATCGTATAAAAACGCTCATCCGCATAAATCACTGCCAATGGTCTTTGCTGGTAGACCAGCCACATGCCATAAGTTAGGCAGGCGATTTGTAGCAGTCCAATCAGCGTCAAATCCATTTTAAGCCGCGGTTTGCCCAGCTTATAAACGATAAGCGTCAGCACCGGCCCAATAATAAAGTCCACCCCGGCGACCAAGCGAATACCTTGCCAGCCGCCGTCTGTTTGAAACAGAAAATCCGGGTACCAGATAAAAACAATAATGGCAGCCAGCACAACAAAAATAATGGCGCTAATGCCTATATGCACGGCAAATGCCTGCCAGCGATTCTGTGGTTGGCTGAACATAGAAGGTTCCGATTATGTGTTAATGTGTCGCGATCGCCACCCCAGCGTGGCTCGCGCGCAATAATATTAAAATTTTTCATGCGCCGCTATGTTTTCAGGAGGTTTACGTGAGTCGCTTAAAGCGTTTCGTTTCAGGCATAGGTTTCAAGTCGTCGAACTATTGGGAGCAACGTTATGCCGATGGTCGCGATTCCGGATCGGGTTCAGAGGGCCGCTTGGCAGAATACAAGGCGGAATTTTTAAACAAATTTGTCGAATCCAACGATATAGAATCCGTTGTCGAATTCGGTTGTGGTGACGGTAGGCAATTGAGCTATGCAAACTACAAAAAGTACACCGGACTGGACGTTTCTGAAAGCGCATTACAACTTTGTAGGGAAAAGTATCGCGAGGATTCGTCTAAGCGTTTCGTTTTAGCCGATTCGTTTGTTGAAAACTTAAAGTCTGATTCTGATCGAGCAGATTTGGTGTTATCGCTAGACGTGATATATCACTTGGTAGAAGATGCAGTATTCGAAAAATATATCGCTGACATATTCGCCACGGCAAAGAATTGGGTAATCATCTATTCGAGTAATTATGATGCCAAGCAAGAGAAGGCGCATGTTCTGCATCGGAAATTTACCGACCATATCGCCGGTATTATTGGAGGCTGGTCGTTGCATGAGCATCTTAGGAACAAATATGCCTTCGAAAAAGATGATTCACAATCTACTTCACATGCTGACTTTTTCGTGTACCGCAGGGCTTAAACATTTGTCATACGCGCAGGCGATGACTTGCGCTTGAGTTTGTGCAAATCGGTTTTATAATGGCGCCCGTGCCGGAATAGCTCAGTCGGTAGAGCAGTTCACTCGTAATGAAAAGGTCGTAGGTTCGATTCCTATTTCCGGCACCATTTCATCATACTAGCCCACAGTCACATCTAACGAGCCACGCACGACAGCGCTCGTGCGTGGCTTGGCAACGCCACAAATGAATACCGCATGAGTACACAGATAATCGATATCGGCGCAAACCTTACGCATAACTCCTTCAAAGCGGATTTAGACGATGTGTTGGAACGCGCGCATACAGCCGGCGTTAGCCGTGTTGTTGTCACCGGCACCGATGAGCAGTGCAGCGAAGCGGCGCTTGAGCTTGCCTTACAATATCCAGACTTGCTCTACGCCACAGCTGGTGTGCATCCGCATGAGGCCAAGTCCTTTACCCACTCGACATGCTCCACTCTCAAAGCAATTGCGGAGCATCCTGTTGTTGTTGCAATTGGCGAAACCGGATTGGACTTCAACCGCAACTACTCTCCCGCCGAAAACCAGCAATCGGCATTCGAGCAGCAGTTGGAATTGGCTGTGGAGCTGCGATTACCGGTATTCGTGCACGAACGTGATGCGCATCAACGCCTGCACGAAATGTTAAAGACGTGTCGCGACGAGCTCGTCGATGCCGTCGTGCATTGTTTTACCGGTACGAAAAACGAGTTGCATCGTTATTTGGATCTTGACCTGCATATTGGAATTACCGGTTGGATATGCGACGAGCGCCGCGGTAAGCATTTGCATGATTCGGTCGCGGACATTCCGGCCAATCGTCTAATGCTGGAAACCGACTCACCTTATTTGTTGCCGCGCGACTATCCGGGAAAAGCCGAGTTACAATCCGCGCGCCGCAATGAACCGTGCACGTTGCGACATATCGCCGAGACTGTTGCGAATCTTCGCGGTGTTGAGTTGGAAACACTTGCTATACAAACAACCCAAACCGCGCAATCATTTTTTCGTATTGATTGAGCCATAAGGAACCCTGCGTATGACTTCCGAAATATCCACTTGGCCCAATGTCGCCTTCGACTATTCTACCTACAACGTGCTGGTCACTGGTGGCAGCAATGGCATCGGTTTAGCTATTGCACAGGCGTATTTGAAGGCCGGCGCAAACGTAACGATCACCGGCACGCGCGACCGTGCCAGCGATTACAACCATGATTTAAGCGGTTTGGTCTACGAACAGTTGCAGGTGTCCGACAACGCGGCCATCGATGCGTTAGCGGAAAAACTGCCAACGCCACTGGATATTCTCATTAATAATGCCGGCGCCAGTTTCCCCGGTGGTGCCGATGAGTGGGAGCCCGATGTCTTTGCGCAATCCTTGCAAATCAACCTAATCAGCGCATTTCGTTTAGCTAGCAAGTGTTTGAATCAACTCAAGGCGAGTGACAAACCGGGCGGCGCAAGCGTGATTGGAATCGCGTCGATGACATCCTACTTCGGCAATACCATCGTGCCGGGGTACGGCGCCGCAAAAGCAGGCCTGGTGCAAATGACCAAAACACTTGCCATGAAATGGGCAGCGGATTCTATTCGCGTGAATGCAGTCGCGGCCGGGTTGACGCGCTCCAATATGACGGCCGGCATGCTGGACCATATGCAAGACATGGTCGGAGACACATTGCGTCGCACCCCTGCCGGCCGTGTCGGTGAGCCGTTGGATATTGCTGGTCCGGTGTTGTTTCTCACCAGCCCAGCGGCGACTTATGTCACAGGGCAGACGCTGCCGGTAGACGGCGGGTATACTGTCAGCGGCGAGCCTTAAAGCGGGCGTTAGATAAAATCCACCTTCTCATTCACCACCACGGCATCCAGTTCACTGCGTGCCACGACAGCAATCTGCTGCAGGGTTTGCTCCACTACCGACCGGCTGCCCGCGGTTGCGGTGAATGACCACTCGGCCTGTTGATGCACGTCGGCCAAATCGCTTTCGCATACAGAGATATGGGTTTGTTTACCAAAGCGGTCGCGCAGCTTGCCGACACGCTGGCGTTTTTCTTTCAGCGAGCGACAGCCGGGTAAGTGCAAGCGCAGGGTCAGTACGCCAATAAACATCAGCCAACAATACGCATCGACAGATCGATTGCCTTGCAATCTTTAGTCAACGCGCCGATGGAGATATAGTCTACTCCCGTTTCGGCGATCGGCACTAAACTGGCATCAGTTATGCCACCGGAAGCCTCCAATTCAACTCGGCCATCGACGTGGTGCACAGCTTTGTGCAGTTCTTGCAGAGAAAAATTGTCCAACATTACGCGGTCGCAGGCAGCGCTTAGCGCTTGCTTGAGTTCGTCGAAATTCTCCACCTCGACTTCAACCGGTTTACCTGGATGATTGTGGCGCGCTTGCCGTACTGCGTTCTTAATCGAGCCGCAGGCGGTGATATGATTTTCTTTTATCAAGTAGGCGTCGTACAAACCCACCCGGTGATTCACACAGCCGCCACATTGGGTGGCGTATTTTTGCGCCAGTCGCAGACCTGGTATTGTCTTTCGCGTGTCTAGCAGTTTTACGTTGGTGTGTGCAACTTTGGCCGCATAGCTTGCGCACAGCGTTGTTGTACCGGAAAGCAATTGCAAAAAGTTCAGCGAGCTGCGCTCGCCAGTAAGCAAGCTGCGCGTATTTCCGTGCAATTCCAGCAGGATAGCGTCTGGCTCCACTTCGGCGCCATCTTCGTATTGCCAGTGTAAAGTCACGCTTGCATCCAGTTGACGAAATATCTCGTCTACCCATTGCTGGCCGCAAAGTATTGTTCGTTCACGGGTAATGACCCGCGCCTTTGCAGTGTCGTTAGCTGGTATCAGGCTGGCGCTTATGTCGCCCGCGCCAACGTCTTCGGCCAAGGCGGCGCGCACATTTTCTTGGATAGCTTCGGTTAACAGGTTTTGGTTTTGCATATTTTGCACATATAAAAATTGCAGTTAGCGCGTATCCGGAAACAGTGCGCATTAGTGCGGCACACGGAGGTGCCGCCACTTTTCGATGACTTAAGTCGTCGAAAAATGGGAACGAAGCAAAATCGCATTTTGCGCAGTGTCCCCAGGAAGCAGGCAGGAAGCCTGGTTCCGGACAAACAGCAGTTACTCAGCATATTGGCGTAGCGTCAGTTTGTCACCTTTTTGCACAAATTCGATGGAGCGCAGCGCACTCATACCAAGCAAAATGTCGCCGTCTCCCATGTGAGGGTTGATGCTTGCGCGCACATTACGTAATGTGATGTCGCCAATTTGTAAGGTATCAATTTTGGTCGAGTAGATTTTTATCGTGCCGTTAGCTGTTTTTGCATAGCCTGCGAGGCCCTCTGCCAAATTTAGCTTGCGCGCCACCTTCGAAGGCACGACCACATCACTGGCGCCCGTATCCAACATAAACTGTACTTTGCTGCCGTTAATACGCCCGTTGGTCACATAATGTTGATAACGGTTGCGCTGTAATATGACCTCACGAACGCCTGCACCGTTGACCGTGCTGTTTGGTGTCTGGTTTGGGTTGATCTGCCTGTCGCCCCAGAAATCAAATGCCTTGGTTAGCATCAGCAGACCGATCAGCCAGGCAAACAACATCATCCCGCGTCCCATACCTTTAGTCTCTGGCATTGGACTTCCCGCAAACAAAATCACTTAAAACAAAACTGCTCATAACGTAACCCTATAACTTTTCGTCTGACTATACCTAGAATTTATAACGAGCGATTGTTAGCGCAAAAAACTGTGATCAGATACGCGAACTGTTCATTACTGCTGCGCATTATTTAATCCACTGCATATACTTTAGACAGTTGATCATAAAATAGCACATGGAAGCTACTGCTTCCTCGCCACGCTCAGAGTTATAACTACATGAGTCATCCGCAAGACAAAGTCGTTTCTATTAGTTCCACCGCTGCTGTAGAAAGTTACAGCGCTGCTCGTATGCCGCTGCCATTGCGCAAGCTATTGGATAAATCGCGCCAGGGCCTGATCGGTTTGTTACAGACCATGTTTGACAACGCCGATGACGCCTTGTTCGAACTGGCCGATAAGGCGCGCAGCAACACGGAACAAAACATCTTTTTTGAGTCCATGCGCGAAGTGCGCCTCAAGCGGCGTACGATTGAAACGCAGTTTGCGCAGCTCATTCCGGCAGTCTTCGAGCAAGCATATGCTGGCGAAAAGCCAGCTGACGCGCCAGTGAAGCTCGAACAAGTCAATGAGACCGGGCTTAGCCTGGTTCAGAACGACGATCTTGAAGAGCAAGTCGCCATTGATGGCATGGTAGCCAAGGGTTTGGTTAAAAATGCCGTCCAGCTTCGGCAGCTAACGCAAAGAGTCGATAGCCTGATGACCAGGCAAGTCATCGACGAACACTCGAATCCGTTAGGGCCGCGCGCCATTTGCCATAGTTTTATGGACGCTTGCGCCGAGTTGGATGTTGAAATCAAGTCCAAGTTGGTAGTTTTTAAACTGTTCGACAAGTTCGTCGTCAGCCATTTGGAACCCATTTATCTCGCCTGCAATGAGTTGTTGATTGAGGAAGGTATTTTACCGGGATTGCAGTTAGAGGAACGCCAACATCGCCAGGCCGACACGAAATCTCGCACTAGCAGTGCGAGACCTGCGGCTAACGACCAGAATGCTGCTAGTGACCAGATATTTGCCAGCTTACAAAGTCTGCTCGCGCAACAGCAAAATGCTGTGCTCGCAAATGAATTGCTGCACGCCGCCAACTGGTTTGCGCCGGGTTCCGGACCTGAGCTTCCTACCCCACAGGTGATGGATCTACTCGCCGACGTGCAACACAGGCAAGCACCCGGGTTATCGCAAGCGCTCAATCAGCAAACCTCTCTGCAGCCGGTAGATGTATACACCTTACTCCGTACGCTGCTGGAAGAGCGTGATGTAAAAGAACCACAAAGTCTCGGCCGGATCGACTTCGACGCGATCAATCTCGTCGCGTTATTGTTCCAGTTTATTCTCGACGATCCGAACCTCGCTACACCGATGAAAGCGCTTATCGGCCGCTTGCAAATTCCGGTTCTTAAAGTCGCTATGTTGG